>JBJFGC010000251.1:0-3046 GCA_051892315.1 Eubacteriales bacterium | reverse complement strand
CCCCTTTGATCATGCAGGCCTCCGCCATACGGGAATAGGAGCACGCGGCATTCCAGGAAAATTCATGATAATCCCCATCGCGGAACAGACATCGGTAAATCGCCAGTTCCATCTCGTTGACGGCAATCCATGTATCCGCGTCGGCTTTCGGTTCTCCTTCTTTATGCGCATACCACCAACCGCACATTTCGTCCGCTTCCCTGAGGAAGAACCACATCAGCTCAAGCATATTTTTCTGCCTCAGCTCCCTTCCTTCCTCCGTATCCGCGGGAAGAAGATCCTCCATCCACAGTTCCCGTGTGAAATGGAACCCGGAGGGAATGTTCTGATACATCTCCGCTCTTTCTTCCGGTTCACAGACGGCGCACAGACTTTCAATCGCCCCGAAGCGGTATTCCTCCACGGTACATCCCTCAAGGATCCGCTCGGCCACACGGCGGATTTCCGCCTTTCGTTCGCCCCAGTTTTCCTCCGTAACATCATAGGACTGAAGCGCTGTACAGTAGAAATCCATCATTTTATACGAATACGAATAGCGTTTGAAGCCTTCCCGCACCATTCCGACCGCTTTGCCTTCCTCGCCGCGGCGCGCGGTTTCACGGATATCGGCAATCAGCCTGTCCAACGCTTCTTCGGTGCGGATTTTGTCGTTATCCAGTAGTTCGTCAATCGTAATCCGGAAATAATTCGCCAGCTTCGGCAGCGTTTCGATATCCGGGTACGTCTCCGCACGTTCCCATTTGGATATGGTCTGCGGCATCACGCCGAGAAATTCTGCAAGCCGTTCCTGTGTAATGTCCGCATTCCTGCGCAATTTTTTCAGCTTTTCCGCAAAATCATGCTTCATATTCTTCTCCTCTGAAAGGAATTCCGGTACCGTTGTCTATAGTATATACGATTCTCCGGAACAAAGCAAGAACGCGTTTGGGGAGATTTTTTCCCGTGATGCGTCAGGGATAAAAAAGAGCCTGTCCGAGGCGGACAGACTCTTTCTTTTTTCAGAACTTAGTGCTTCTTAGCGACTGCGTAACCAGCGAGGGAAACAACAGCAGCAACAGCGGCGATTACGCCGAAGTCGAAGGTCTGCGGAGCTTCTGCTACCGGAGCTTCTGCTGCAGGAGCTTCAACAACTTCTGCCGGAGCTTCTTCTACAGGAGTTTCAACAACTTCTGCCGGAGTTTCTTCTACAGGAGTTTCAACAACTTCAACCGGAGCTTCTTCTACAGGAGCTTCTTCTACAGGAGCAGCAGCGCCGTAGGTCGGGTTGGAGCCGTCTTTTGCATAACCGTAAAGTTCAACTTCTGCAACGTCACCGTGGATGGTGTAGTTGATGTAACGGAAATAACGGTAACCGGTGTTGTCGGCATCTTCGATTTCATCGGTTACGTCATACCATGTGAATTCAGAAGCATCTTCTACGCTGATGTAGAGAGCAACTGCATCGCTGAAGTCTTCTTCGTTTGCGCCTTCAATGGTAGCGCCGTTGAAACGAGGAAGCTGACCATCTCTGGGGTGAATGAGGATCTTGGTGAGGATCATTTCTTCGCCTGCGTCGATACCGCAGTAGCCGTCGCCAACTCCGAGCGGGTCAAAGAAGGTGGAGGTGTCGCCGTCGAATGCAGCGTCACGGCCGGTTGCCGGGTTGGAGCCCCAGCCGGTTTCAATACCGAGGCGGTCGCCGTTGATGAGAACGGAACCATCCGGAATTTCGGTGCCGGAGGACGGATATGCGCCAGCAGTGTTGGTTTCAACTGCGTCCTTGGAAGAACGAGCTACGATTTCCCAAATGGAGTTGCCCCATTCGGTGTTACGCTTGGTGCAGTGAATCTTGATGAAACGGTTGGTGGAAGCTGTCCATTCATGTTCTACGGTAGCTTCATCGGATGCCGGAGAAGAACCAGCGGTATTGCCGGTTACCGTTGCAACGGTGGTGTAGCTCACACCGTCAGAGCTTACTTCGATGGTGTAGTCTGCAGCAGATGCAGTTTCCCAGGTGATGGCCAAATAGCCGACCGGAACCGGAACACCAAGGTCGATGATGATCCAGGCATCGTCATTGAGGTCCGAAGACCAACGGGTGGTGAGGTCGCCGTCTACCGCCATATCGCCGGTATTAGCGCCTTCGGTTTCAAGGCCGGAGACTTCAACAGTCGCGCCCTTGCAGAGGTTCTGGAGCTCGCCTTCAGCAGATGCGGTAATCGCAAAGGAACCTGCCATAACAGCGAGAGCCAGGAGAGAAGCAAGTAACTTCTTCATTTTGCAAATCTCCTTACGTGGATAAATTAAAATTTTGTATATCTGTTATAAACAGAATATTACGTGCATTATTATATAACATTCGTTGGAAAATGTCAATAGAAATTTGAAAGTCTGTAAGGAAAGTATTTTATTGATCGAAAAAACCACATATCCTGTTTTTCACTGCAGGTTCATTTTTTCATTTTATCACCAGACGTCCGCGGATTTCTTCAAAACGGGGGTCGGAGCGGATGTTGTCGAAATACGAATCCCCCATGACATCGAGCATCCATGCGCTCCCCCACGATTTCCCGCGGCGGGTAAGTTCATATCCTTCAACGACGGGCGAGTGCAGACGGAATTTCCGTTCTCCCTCGAAGGCATCGTCCGGACGAGCGGCCTTTTCCATGATTTCCAGCCAGCGGATGGCTTCGTCCGTCTGTCCGCGCAGGCTGTAATGCTTCGCAAGCTGCCACGGGATATGCGTCGGCTGGGCGTTGAAGAAGTACGGCTCGTCGTCGGGCATCAGCGCGCGGCTGGCCGCGAACATCTGCTCCAGCATCTTCACCTGTTTTTCTTCCGGAATGGTATCCTCCAGAGAGAGCATATACACCTGCCAGCTCAGCTTGGAGAGGAGAATGTGGGCGTTTTCCTGCATCAGGCGAACCTTTTCCTCTCCGGATGCCAGTTCAATCGCCATTTCCTGCCGGACGGTGCTGTAGTCGCCGAGGGTGCTCAGAAGCCGCTTTCCCTTTTCCATCTGTCCGGCGTCGCGGTACATACAAAGGAGCGTGTAGACATCCCCGTA
>JBJFGC010000250.1:0-3049 GCA_051892315.1 Eubacteriales bacterium | reverse complement strand
CACGATGGGCAGCTTTTCAATCTTGTGATGCCGGAGGATTTCCTTCGCTTCCTCCAAGGTTGTGCCGACCGGAACCGTGATGAGGTTTTCCTTCGTCATAACGCCGTCGATTTTGACGTTATAGTCGGTCATGAAGCGCAGGTCGCGGTTGGTAATGATGCCGACGAGACGGCCGTCGTGGTCGCAGATCGGCACGCCGGAAATCTTGTATTTGCCCATCAGCTCGTCCGCTTCATAGACATAGTTTTCCGGATGCAGGAAGAAAGGATTGGTGATAACGCCGTTTTCACTTCTCTTGACTCTTTCGACCTGATCGCACTGCATTTCAATGGGCATATTTTTGTGAATAACGCCGGCACCGCCTTCTCTTGCCATCGCAATGGCCAGGGCGGATTCGGTCACGGTGTCCATCGCCGCACTCAGCAGCGGAATGTTAAGGGTGATTTTTTTGGTGAGCTGTGTCTTGAGGGAAACGGTTCCGGGTAGAACGTCGCTCTGTGCCGGAATAAGAAGTACGTCGTCAAAGGTAAGACCTTCGTAAGCAATCTTGCTTTCAAATAAATTGTTCTGCATCTTCGTCCAACCAATACCTTTCTGTAATTTTTGTAATATTCTTGAAAAAGCGAAGGATAAAAATCGAAAAAATGAATATTGTTAAAATTATAATGGATTCGGCGTTTCCTGTCAATTGATAAAAGGTACAATTTTCGCGCGACTTTGCGCGTCAAACTTGGGCAGGGCGGTTTGCCTCGCAGCCCGGGAAGACGATGCCGTTCTGACGCCGGATTTCGTCGATGACACGCAGGGTTTCGCGGGTGATATTCTGGTCCGCGTCCGGGGAGACTTTGCCATGGATCATGTTCACAAAGTCCGCGATTTCGTAGACCATGTTGCTGTCTTTTTCCCGGTTCTGGAAAAGGATCTCCGGTTCCTGCCCGCGCAGACACAGGGACAACGAGTCGAGTGTGGAAAGCTTGCCGATTTTCAGGGAACCGTCCTCACCGGTGATGACCGAAGGGGTCACGGAGTCCGTGATTTTGGAGTACACGACCTCAGCCTGCATAGAGCCGTAATCGAGAAAAGCCGTTCCCATGCCTTCCATGCCGTTGGGCAGCAGGACAGAGCGGCTGAGAACCTCCTTCGGCGCGCCGAACAGGGTAATGCAGACGTTCAGCGCGTATACGCCGATGTCCATGACCGCCGCGTTGCCAAGGGATGGATTGAAGGCGTTCAGGATTTCTCCCGCGCGGAATCGGTCATAGCGAGAGGAATACTGGCAGAACTCCAGCGTTGCGCGGCGGATCGTTCCGACCTTTGCCATGGCACCGCGGATGGTCTGCATGGCCGGGTCGTGCGCCGGACGCATGGCTTCGAGCAGGACGACGCCGTTGTCGCGGGCACATTCGCACATCCGGTCAAACTCGGCCGCGGAGAGGGCAGCGGGCTTTTCCACAAGAACGTGCTTGCCGTGGTTCATGGCAGCGATGGCCTGCGGTGCGTGGAGAGCGTTGGGGCTGGCGAGGTAGACGGCGTCGATATCGGAGGAAAGAAAGGCTTCCAGGTCGGTATAGACATGGGGGATACTGTGTTTTGCGGCGAATTCGTTCCCGCGTTCGGCGGTACGGGAGTAGATGGCGTGGTTTACGATACCTTCGGAGAGGGTGACTGCGTCGCAGAGCCAGTCCGCGACGAAATTGGAGCCGATGATGCCAAGCTTCAGGATGGACATAATGGGAGTTCCTTTCGGTAAGGGATTTCTTTCCTGTATTATACCATATTTTACGCGTGCGGTAAAGCAAAAAGAAAAAAGTGCCGCCCGTAAAAAACGAGCGGCAGGGGAACGTCAGACGGCGGTTTTGTACAGGCGGTCTTCGATGTGGATATAGTCGGTTCCGTTGACCCGGATGCGTTGATTTCCATCCAGTGTCGCCATGTATTCTTCCGGGTAGTTGTCGGAAATCTCGATGCTGTTCCACGATTCGTACCAGCGGAAAAGAACGCACTGTCCGCCGCGGGTGATGAACTGTTCGGCAACATAACCGCCGTTCTGTACCTTGATGAGACCGATGGCTTCCTGGACCTTATCGCCGATTTTTACATCGTAGACGCCGGTCGAGTATTCGATGTTTTCCTTTTCCAGCACGAGTTCGTCCCCGTTGTAGGCCGCCGGACGTTCTTGGATAAGCAGACGGTTCCCGCGCACCGGGTCTTCCGCGTTGACGATGCTGTTGTAATCGGCATCGAGGAAGGTGTGCATGACCATCGTGTCCTCGCTGAAATCCTTCGCGGTATACATATCGCCGTACATGAAGCCGAGGAAACGGATGTATTCGTCGGTCATCTGCACGAATGAGGTCTGGCAGTTGCGCTCGAAGCTGTCCCGCTTGGTGGAGTACATATCTTCACAGATTTTGACCCCTTCAACTTCGTTGATGACACACTTACGCTCCGCGCGGTAGTGGGAAACGAGCGTCAGCTGTTTCCCGGGATAACGGTACAGCCCCTCGTACGAACGATTGCCGACTTGCGGGACGATTACGCCCGCGTACCTGACTTCAAAAAACGGTGTATCCTTTTTGGTGATCGTGATTTCCGGGAGTTCCATCGGAAAACCTGCGGTATAGTTGTTCGGTTCGATTTCTTTTGCTTTCATAACAGTACCTCTTTCGTACATTTTTTGAATATGCGGCGGACATGCGTTTTTGAACTGTGCACGTGCATAATGCAGCCGGCTTTTGACCGTACCGACCGGGATGCCGAGCTGCCCTGCAATTTCTGCCTGACTTTTCTGCTGTACATAATACATGACCAGCATTTCCCGCGCGTCGGCCGGAAGCTGTTCGAGAATTTCCATGGAAATACCGCCGCCGCGCTGCATTGGCACGGCAAGCTCTCCGATGGAGTCCATTGGAACGATCTCCGCCCGATATTTTCTCCGGTAGTAGAGTCTGCATTCGTTTTTTGCGATGGCCAGCAGCCAGGATTGGAAGGAGTTCCGATCCCGCAGGTTCCCAAAATTCCGAAACGCGGCAAGGTACGTATTCTGAAG
>JBJFGC010000249.1:0-3060 GCA_051892315.1 Eubacteriales bacterium | reverse complement strand
CCCATTTTTGAAGTTTTTTGAAGGGGGTGCGGGGGAAAGCTTTTTTTCAAAAAAGTTTCCCCCGCGAATCCCCTCCACCACACGCAAATAATATGAGAAAACGTTCGGAAAGGGAAGTTTTGGATGACCGGAGCAAACAAGGACGGCGCGCGCGGCATTCCGCGCACGCTTCTCACGGCGGTACTCGCGCTGGTTGCAGCGGAATTTTTCATGAAATACATCGGGGGAGCGCTGATTCCGTTTGCGCTGGCCTACGTGGCATCGAGGATGGTGCGCCCGGCGGGATTGTTCCTCAGCCGGCGGTGCCGCGTACCCGAGAAAATGGGCTGCGCGGCCTTTGCGGCGCTTGTCTGCTTCGGCGCCGTATACCTTCTTGCGCTCCTGTCAAGCGTTCTGGCAGCCCAGCTGTGGGAGGTCGTCGGAAACCTGCCGGCGTACGCGGAAAAGGCGTCGGAGCTGTTCGGCGGGCTGATAGACATGCTGCCATTCACCATGGACGCGGAGTCGCAGCTTTTCCGGATGGTCTCCGGCGCGCTGACGGACGCAGCCTCCTCGCTCGGAACGGCGGCAGCATCCTTTCTCGGCGGGATGGTCGGAGCCGTACCGGGTGGAATTTTCTCCGCCGTCGTCGGCATTTTTTCGTTCGTTTACCTGACGGCGGACCCGCAGGGGATTGCGGAAAGCCTCCGTTCGCTCCTTCCCGCTTCCATGGAGCGAAAGGTTGTCCGGGTTTTCGACGAGATTTCGGGGGCAGTCTTTCTGTACCTGCGGACCTACCTGACCATTATGACGGTGACGTTTCTCGAGCTTTCCATCGGCCTGTCCGTCATCGGCGTAAAGTACGCGCTGGCCGCCGCGCTGGTGATTGCCGTCATCGACGTGCTTCCGGTGCTGGGCTGCGGCTCCGTGCTGGTTCCCTGGGCCATTTGGGAATTCTTCTACGGTGCGCCGCGCCGCGGGGTGTCGCTTCTCGTCCTCCTCGGCGTCATCTACCTCATCCGCCAGCTTCTGGACTCCCGTCTCATCGGCCGCATGACGGGCGTCCATCCCTTCGCGGCCCTGGCCTGCCTCTACCTCGGCTGGCACATCGGCGGCGTCGGCGGCATGATCCTCGCCCCGATTCTCCTCTGCGCCATCCGTTCCCTCGGAGGAGGAGAAACGGAGGAGGAAGCTGGGAAAACATAAAAAACACCCCCGCGTCATCGTTTCTTTCTTCTCTTTTTATATAAAAAAAGAGAAAAGTCTCTTGACAATTCAGCAAAATATGATAGAATTGAGGTGAAAATTCATTTTTTTGTTTTGAATGGAAGGAGAATCGATTTATGAAATTCCAGAAAAGGCTTTTGGCCCTGCTTCTGTGCGCTCTGCTGTGCGGCGGAATGCTTTCCTGCGCGAGCGGCGAGACAAACGGAGAAGCGGACGGAAGCGGCGACACCTCTCCCGAGGCCGGAACCTCCGCAGAAACGCAGGAAACCGAGCCTGAGGAAACCGAACGGCCGAAAGCAGAGGACACGCTTACCGTAAAGGACTTCGAAGGACGTGACTACCGTATGATTTCCACCAACCAGGACTCCCGTCAGGTGGATATCTGCGCAGACGAAATGACCGGCGCGACCCTCAACGACCTCGTATACGGCAGAAACATCCGGGTTGCCGAAATGTACAACGTCAATATGATCGCCGAAGAAGCGGACTACAGTTCGATTAACAATATGGTGAAAACCGACGCGGCCAGCGGCGATACCTCGTATGAGCTGTATCTTACCAACTACACCGCGCATCCGCTTGGAACCGGCGGCTATCTTTATAATTTCTATGACCTCCCCGCAGTCGACCTCACAAAGGAATGGTGGGACCAGAATGAGGTGGCCGACATGACCAGCCAGGGACGGCTGTATCTCGCCATCGGCGACATCTCCCCGACCGAACTCCTTACCTCCGAATGTATGCTGTTCAATAAAAATCTCTTTGATGACAACGGCATCACCTATCCTTATGAAGACGCGCTGAACGGCACGTGGACACTCGACAAGTTCATCGCTATCGCGGACGGCAAAACGACCGACCTGAACGGCGACGGCGAAATCAAGGTAGATGACGACCTCTTCTCCCTGACCTGCTGGAACGATTACGGAACCGCCCTTCTGTACGGTGCGGGCGGCGACTTCAGCACCTTTGACGACGACGGCAACATGGTCCTGACCATTGACCAAGAAAAGGCCGTCAACATCTACATGAAGATTTACGCGGCGGTCAACGGTACCGGCGCCAATTACGAATTAAGCCAGCATGAACGTTCCTTCAAGGTCTTCGAGGAAGGCAGAGCGTACTTCTGCGGTATCACCTTCCAGAAAATCGAAACCTTCCTCCGCGAAATGGAATACGATTACGGCGTTCTCCCGAACCCGAAGTACGACGAAACACAGGCCAACTACTCCACCTGCGTCTCCGGCGCCGGTTCGATGGTCGTCGTCCCCAAATCCTGCACCGACCCGGAATACGTTGGTACTATGCTGGAAGCCATGGCGGCTGTCTCCTATGACATGATCACGCCGGACCTCATCGACGTCCTGGCATCGACCAAAAACGTCCGTGACCCGCAATCCTCGGAAATCGTGCAGATGATTATCCGGAACCGCAACTTCGATACGGCCCGTATGCATGACATCGCCGTGGACCAGTATGTGGCAACCCTTCTTCCGCAGGATTCCACCGACGTCGTCAGCTACTTTGCAAAGCAGGAAAAAGTATGGTCCAAGCTCGTTGAAAAGCTCAATGAAAACTATGCCAAGAGCGTCGAAGCTCCGTAATGCGGACAAAATGAAGTTCACAGAGAAGACTTTTTGAAACCAAACTCTCCCTTCCAAAGCTCTCATTTAGAGAGAAAGCCGGGTGCAGATGATCCGATCTGCACCCGGCTTTCTCTTTTTCGCCCGGAGGGAACGTTTTGGCATACAGGAACGCGTGAAGGGGGCTTTCCCGAAAAAGCCCCCTTCACGACCCCACCTCCAAAACTTTCAAAAAAAGAACAGAAAACAGGATGCCTTGCAAATCATGCAA
>JBJFGC010000248.1:0-12505 GCA_051892315.1 Eubacteriales bacterium | reverse complement strand
CTGCTCTGGTACGCTCGTCAACCTCAAGTATGAGGACGGGAAAATACAGAACAAACGCCTCGGCCTCTCCTACACTCCCGCTCCCACCAATTATGAGCCTGTCTCTGTCGGAGAAGCCTACGGTTATTACGAAAAATCCGACATGACCCTCTACGAAATCAAGGGTCTCGATCCCCACGACTGGCTGACACAGGCCTACGCCGGAAGTGCCACCACCATTTTCTACTCGGACGACATCACCCTTCCCACCCTCACGGAAATGCATCCCAATAAAATCTACGTCACGGAAGGCGACAGCGTGACCGTCAGCATCTGCGCCATCGACGACCAGGACGTCATCGACCATGTTATCGACCTGTTTCAGAACGGTGAATACGCCGAATGGCCGCTGATTGACGCTTACATTACCTACGAGCTGAAATTCTATTCCGAGGAAAACTACCCCCACATTTACTATAACCTCACCTACGGTGAGTTCAGCGAGGGCATCTTCCTCTACGACCGCAACACCAAGCGCAGCGTCCTCATCGGCGACGCGCTGGCGGATTTTATCGCAAGTGCGAAAGGCTGAACCAACTATGAACTGCGAAATCGAAACCATGCCCGAAAAAACGATTTCGGACCTTTTGAAAAAAGAAACCGTTCTCTTTGTCTGTACCGGCAATACCTGCCGTTCCCCCATGTGCGCCGCCCTTTTCAATGCCCGCTACGCTGGCCTGACCCGTCATGCCGTCTCCGCAGGACTGATGGCGGACGGATCTCCCATCGCGGAAAACGCTGTCCGCGCTCTGGAAAATGCCGGCGTCGTCTCCCGGCCGGACAACGATTATAAGTCCCACCTATCCCGAAATGTCACCGAAAAAATGATGGAGGAGGTCGCGGTTGTGGTCGGCGTCACGTCCTCGCACGCAATGCAGCTCATGCTTCGCTTCCCCGCGTACGCCTCCAAAATCACCGTCATGCCGAACGAAATCTCCGACCCGTTCGGCGGCGACCTCGCACGCTACGAAGCCTGTCTCGCCGATATCGACCGCGCGCTGCGGACAGCGTTTGGTCTCGGGCCTGCGCCGGATGCGGAGGATGATTCCGATGAACATTCGGAAAGCTGACCTTTCCTCCCTCCCTGCCCTTCTCGCCATCGAAAACGAGGCGTTTACTTGCCCGTGGTCCGAAAGGAGTTTCCGCGAGGCCCTCGCTTCGCCGGATATCACCGTTTACATCGCGGAGGACGAAGATACCGTTCTCGGCTTTGCGTGTGTCCTGACGCTGGAGGGCGAGGGGGAGCTTCTCAACCTCGCTGTGCGCGTTTCTTCCCGCCGCACCGGCGTCGGCCAGCGGCTGATGGACACCCTTCTCACGGAAAGCGCGGAGAACGGCGTACGGGACTTCTACCTTGAGGTTCGTGAATCCAATACCGCCGCGCGTCATTTGTATGAAAAAAACGGGTTTGTCCCGCTCGGCGTCCGCAAACGTTATTATACCAAGCCGACCGAGGACGCTGTCGTCATGCGCCGGCATGATACCCGATGAAAGTTTATTGAAAGGGGATCCGGAAAATTGCTTTTCAAAAAAGCCCTTTGTCCGGAAAACGCCATCTCCCATGTACATCTTTGCCATTGAAAGCTCCTGCGACGAAACGGCCGCGGCGATTCTCCGCGCACAGGATGAAAAAATCACGCTCCTGTCCAATGTCGTTTCGTCCCAGATTGAAATTCACGCGCTCTACGGCGGCGTCGTTCCCGAAATCGCAAGCCGCGCGCACTGTGAAGCCATTTCCGGCGTCGCCCGTGAAGCTGTCGACACGGCCGGCATCTCCCTCTCCGACCTCAACGCCGTCGCCGTCACCTTCGCGCCCGGCCTGATCGGTTCCCTCCTCGTCGGCGTCAGCTTTGCGAAGGCCCTCGCCATGACGCTGAACGTTCCGTTAATTCCCGTCAACCATATCGAGGCGCACGTCGCCGCCGCTTACCTGGAAAACGAAAACCTGAAGCCGCCGTATCTCGCGCTCGTCGTGTCCGGCGGCCACACATCTCTCTACGAGGTCTCCGATTACGTCACCTTCCATGAAATCGGCGGTACCCGGGACGACGCGTGCGGCGAAGCGTTCGACAAAGTCGGCCGCGTGATGGGGCTTCCCTACCCCGGAGGTGCCGCAATGGACCGGATAGCAGCGGTAGGGCTGGAACGGTACGATCCCCGTGCCGCATCCGCACTGAAATTCCCCTCTCCTGCCGTCGCCGACGACACGCTCGATTTCTCCTTCAGCGGACTGAAAACCGCCGTCATCAACTACATCCATACCGAAAAGCAGCGTCTGAAAAGCGAGACTCTGCCCGATGAAAAACGATGCGAAATCGCAGCGGCGTTCACCGCCGCTGTCTGCGAGGGCGTCACGAAAAAGCTGGGCCGCGCACTTGAAATCACAGGAGCGAAAACGCTCGTCATGGCGGGCGGCGTCGCGGCCAATTCCCACCTGCGCAAGGCAGTCGGCCAAACATGCGAAAAACACGGCGTGAGGTTTGTGACACCGTCGATCCGGTTATGCGGAGACAATGCCGCCATGACCGCCGCAGCCGGCTATCATATGTACCGCATGGGACTCACGGCCGATCTCTCTCTCAACGCGTACGCGTCGGATGAAGCCGCCGAGGAATACCGGACCGGACTTTTTTCCGGCGTGTAAAGCGCCGGTCCTTTTCCGCTTTCCACATGGTTTTCAACAGCCTGTGGAAAACTTTATCCCCAGTTCTCCCTCTCTTCCGACCTTTTGCATAAAGATTCCTTCTTTCTTCCCATTGTATTCTGTTTATCTTTGAATTATATTCATGATCCGACGGCAGCATCCGTTTTTTTGTAAAATTCACACAATTCTCCGGCACCGTTCCCGGTTGTTTCTCCCAATTTTCGGGCACTCCGAACCCGCTTCCGGATTTCGGCGCAGCCCTTGCCGTCCTCCGCAAAAATTCAAAAAAAGACTGTATGATACCGTATGAAAATTAACCCGATTTACAAACACGAAATTCTTTCTCTTCCTGCGGAAATTGTTTCCGAAAAGTTATCCACAGCTACGTCTGACGAGCTTCGCGTCCTTCTTGCCGTCCTGCTGGAACGTGAATTCACCGTTTCCGAGCTGGCCGCCCGCCTCGACATGACGGAGAACGCGCTTCGCCGGTCCATCTCCGCCTGGGAAGCCTGCGGTGCGCTCACCGTCGAGAGCAGCGTAAGCGCTGCCGGAAATGCCGCCGAAGTCAAAAAGGAAATCCTCCGCGGCGCATCCAAGCCTCTTTCCTCCTCTACCCTTCCGCATTATTCTTCCGAGGAAATCGCGTCCGTTATGGAACGCACGCCCGGAAGCTCCGAACTCCTCGACTCCTGCCAGCAGACGCTGGGCAAAATCTTCAACACTGCGGAAACCTCCATCGTCATCGGCCTGATGGACCACCTGTCCCTCACCCCCGACTACATCCTTCTCCTCTGCTCCCACGCGGCCGCCGTCGGAAAAAAGTCCGTCCGTTACGTGGAAAAAATGGCGCTCGATTTCTTTGACCGTGACATTCTCACCTACGAGGCCCTGGAGGAAGAACTCAACGCCATCGAGCGGCGCGCCTCCCTCGAATACTTCGTCCGCAATCTTTTCGGTCTCGGCCAACGCGCGCTCGTCAAAAAGGAAAAGGAATTCCTCGCAAACTGGGTCGATCAATACGGCTTCTCCCGTGAGATGATCCAGGCTGCCTACGAGGTCACCGTCGCAAAAACGGACAAGCCGACCATGAACTACGCCAACGCCGTCCTGCAGAACTGGTATGCCGCCGGCTTCAAAACCGTCGCCGATGTGGAAGCCGCCGAAGCAGAACGAGCCAAAACCAAAGATGTCCCCGCCGGCACCAGCTTTGCCACGGACAGCTTCTTTGAAGCCGCCCTCAAGCGCTCCTATGGAGAAGGAAATCCATAAAGCGAAGGAAAATGCGGGAAAACCTTTGAAAAAAGCCTTTCCCACGCCCCCTTTTCCGGAAAACATCGACGAAGTTATCTATATTTGATTGGAGCAGAATCATGAGCCGTACAGACAACATCCGCGCCGCGAAGGCGAAAATTGCCGAACATCGTGCCAACGCCATCGGTATGTACGAACGTCATATTGCTGAGGTTTCTGCCGTGATTCCGGAGTTTACGGAAATCGACCGGCAGCTTTCCCGTACCGGAATCAAAATCATGGCGGCGGCGCTCACGTCCTCCGAGGGCGGCCCTTCGCTTGAGGAAGTCCGCAGCGAATACGAAGCACTTGCCAACCGGAAGCAGCAGCTTCTTCAGGCAGGCGGCTACCCTGCCGACTACTGTGACATCCACTATTTCTGTCCAAAGTGTTCCGATACCGGCTATGTCGATATCAACATGTGCGAATGTCTCCGGAAGGAACTGATTCTCGCTTCCTTAGAAGCCTCCGGTTTGTATTCTCTGGTAGAAACCCAATCTTTTGAAACATTTTCTCTTGACTATTACGAAAAAGATGATAAAATAATAATGCGGCAGAACGCCGTCCGTCTGTGGGAATTCGCAAAGACCTTCGTCCCCGGTCAGTCGGACAGCTTCCTGTTCATCGGAGCCACGGGGCTTGGGAAAACCCATCTGTCCTCTGCCGTCGCCCGCGTCCTCATCGAAAAGGGCGCGTATGTTGTCTACGAATCGTCCATTGCCCTGTTCGGCGACTTTGAGGCGCGCCGTTTCGGCGGCAACGGCTACAACAGCGAAACCGGCGACGACGTTGACCGTTACACGGACTGCGACCTGCTCATCATCGACGACCTCGGCTGCGAAGTGACGAACAGCTTCACTCTGTCGTGCTTGTACAACATCATCAACACGCGCATTCTGATGCACAAGTCCACCATCATCAACACGAATCTGACCCAGAACGAACTGCGCAAGCGTTACACAGACCGCATCATCAGCCGCATCTTCGGGGAATTCATCCCGCTCAACTTCCGCGGCTTTGACGTGCGGGAGCAAAAGCTGCGCAGACAAAAGTAAAATTCTTTCGCCAAAACATCCGCAACCACAAAATTCTTATCCATAAAGGAGACAAAAAATGAAAATTGGTGCTATGGTTGAATCCTTCCGCCTTGGCTTCCGCGGCGGCGTCGAAAAAGCGGCGTCTCTCGGAATCGAAGGTATCCAGGCGTACGCCACCTACGGCGAGCTGGCTCCCGAAAACATGACCGAGGACAAAATCCGTGAGACACTGGACATTGTGAAGTCCAACGGCCTTGTCTTCTCCGCACTGTGCGGCGACTTCGGTCACGGCTTCATGAATCCGGACGAAAACAAAATTTATGTGGAAAAGTCCAAGCGGGTGCTTGACCTTGCGAAGAAGTTTGAATGCAATGTTGTGACCACGCACATCGGCACCGTTCCCGAAGAAGAATGCGAAACGAAGGAAATCATGCGCAAGGCATGCCGTGAACTTGCGGAATACGCGGACTCCGTCGACGCCGCCTTCGCGGTAGAAACCGGTCCCGAAACCGGCAAGACCCTCGGTGAATTCCTCGATTCCCTCGGAGCAGGCGGCGTACGCGTCAACTTCGACCCCGCCAACCTTGTCATGTGTGTAGACGACCGTCCTGAAAACGCTCTCAAGTACATCGGCAAGTACGTCGTTCACACCCACGCCAAGGACGGTATCATGCTCAAGAAGCGCATTGACGCAGCCATCGAAATCGGCGACGAAGCCAAGGAACACAAGGCTCTTCTCGAAATGGGTCAGAAGTACCTCGAGCTGCCCCTCGGCGAAGGCGATGTCAACTTTGACGTCTACCTCCCCGCGCTCGCAGCAACCGGCTACAACGGCTTCCTCACCATCGAACGCGAGGTCGGCGGAAATCCTGTGGCCGACATCGAACTTGCCGTCAACTTCCTCCGTGAGAAGATTGCGAAGTTTAATCTGAAGTAAAAGGGGAAAATGGGCGGGGGAAACTTTTGTGACCCAAAGCTTTCCCCGCGCCTCCTTTCCAAAAACACTCATCTGGATATGAAACTCTTAATTGCATCCGACCTGCACGGGTCGGCGTATTATACGAGGCTGACGCTGGACATGTTTGAGGCGTCCGGAGCGGAGCGGCTGCTTTTGCTTGGGGATTTGCTGTATCACGGTCCGCGGAACGATCTGCCGCGGGACTATTCGCCGAAGAAAACGGCGGCGATGCTGAACGGATTTGCGGCGAGGATTCTGGCGGTGCGCGGGAACTGCGAGGCAGAGGTCGATTCGCTGATGCTTGATTTTCCGGTAACGTCCGATTACGCGGCAGTTTTCGATGGGGAGCATGTGATGTATCTTTCCCACGGACACCGGGTCGAGCCGAAAATGCCGGAAGGCAGCATTTATCTGACCGGCCACACGCACGTCCCGCACGATTTCGTGAAGGACGGCGTGCGGTATCTGAATCCCGGATCGGCCGCCATTCCCAAAAACGGCAGCCCGCACAGCGTCATGCTGTATGACAACGGGGCGTTCCGCCGGTTTGACATTGAAACCGGAGCGGAATACTCGATCTAATGGAAGACGAAAAACAGACGTACCTAAAAGGTACGTCTGTTTCAATATTCTCAGATTACAAAATCAGCCGCAGCAGGAGCAGTTGAGAATTGCGAGAAGAAGAACGATAACGATGATCCAGATAAAGGTGTCGTTGTCAAAAATGTTGCAGAAGCATCCCATGATAAACCTCCCGACCACAATGTGGTCGTTTTTCTGTCTTGTGTTTGTTTACTTGAACGGCGCTTTCGGCTGCCGTTCTGTTATCATAATATGCGTCCGCATCCATTGTGTTCCACTTTTTTTACTCCAGGTCCAGCCGCTCGCACGCAAGAAAATCGTTTGCAGCCGTAAGGCTGTTGGTGGGAACGTCAAGGCTGTCGCCGCACTGTTTGCACTTCACCGTCAAGTAGTCGTCATGGATTTCCACGTCGTAGTCGCCTCCGTCGGGGCAGCTGCACGTGATTTTGCCTTCCTCCGCAAGGTCCCGGACAACGTACAGCACGATATCAAGCACCTGGGGGTCGGTCAGCTCAGGCTTTTCATTATGGTTGACGCTATGCAGCAGAGTTTCGACGTCGATGTCGGATTCCTCCAGCATATCGAGCAGCTCCTTCTCGGCCTTCTGCATCGCCTCCGCGACCTTCTCCTGCCGTCCGATAAAGCAGATATCGAAGCCGGAGTAGCTGCACGGCAGTGAAAACAACTCCCGATCAAAAAAGATCTGCGAGGAAACCATATAGGTATGCGGGCTGGGGCAAAGGAAACACGGCACGTTCAGCCGTACCTTCTTATCCTTTGTATAGACAATCTCCAGCTGCGAGCCGCCGCACGGGCATTTCAGCCGGATCATATCCGCCGTCAGCGCAAATATTCCAACCATACTCATCACGCTTGCCCCGCACGCCGGACACCGGTAGGCAACCGTGGTTTCTTTCTTATCAAGAATCATTCCTCTTTTTCCTCTCGCAAAAAACTTATAAAGCTCTCTGCGGCCCCCTTTCAAAGACTTGTTTCTATATTATAGTATTATAGCACCCTATGGGGAAAATTGCAACATTTTGGCGTGATTTTACAATGGGCAGGAAAAGCAATGTGGAAATGCGCTGGGGCAATGCCCCGTTGATTTCCCCGTCTCTTTGTGCTATAATCATACCGAACAATACACACCGGAGGATTCCCATGAAGTTTGACCGTGCCGCCAATACGATGACTCTGACCGTTACTGAGCTGGCCTCCTATGCCTTTCAGCGTGAAAATCCCGGGATTCTTATGAAGAAATTCGGATTTGTCAAAACAGTGGTTACACCGGATTCGAACAATTACGCCGACGAATCCGGAATGACGCCGGCTCGCCATGGGACAGCTCTGCACAATGTGCTTGAATCGGAGCAGCGCGCGGCGGATGACAGCGGGAACGTCCAGACGGAGGTCCCGCTGGAGAAAACAACGGCGGCCGGCGATGTTCGTGTCAGCGTGCAAGGCTACGCGGATAGTATCTCCTTCAACGGCATCCTTCATACAGTCGAGGAAATCAAGACGGTCGGTTACCTCGACAATGCCCTCACTCCCTTTTCGGATCCCTCCCATTTTGCTCAGGCGGCCATTTACGCCCACCTGCTTGCGGAATCAGCCGGCCTGTCGGAGGTGGGGATCTGTCTCACCTACCTCCGCAGAAGCAATGGCGCGAAAGTTACCTTCACCGCCGTTTTTTCGAGCGGCTCCCTGCTGCGGATGTTCGACGCGCTTCTGGCGCGGGCCTCGGACTTCATCCGCATCACCGCGGAACGGGAAACGTTGTATCCGGATGAGGTACAGACAATGCCCTTCCCTTACCGCACCATACGCGAAGGACAGGAGCAGTTCGTACGGGAGGCCTACCGTGCTCTGACCCACGGCACCAACCTTCTCGTCTCAGCTCCCACCGGAATCGGAAAAACCATATCGGTCCTCTATCCGGCCGTCAAAGCGACCGGTGCCGGAAAAATCGACCGCATTTTCTACCTCACCGCGAAAAATGTCACAGGATTGGCCGCGCTCGACACTGCCCGCGCCATCACCCGTCATGTTCCCCACTTCCGCGCCGTCATGATTCAGGCCAAGGAGCAGACCTGCCCTTTCCGACGTGAAAAAAAACAAAGCCAGGACATGAACAGCACCAATGGCGGACTGCGCCTGCAATGCCGCTTCTGCGAACGCGTGAACAGCGTTTCCGAGGACGCCGGCAAAACCAATGTCTCCTACCGCGAACGGGAGCTGTCCGCCCTCGCCGCTCTCCTTTGCTCCGGCGACAGCATCTATACGACCGAACGTGTGCGGAAAACAGCGGAGGAATTCCTCGTCTGTCCCTATGAGCTTTCGCTGGATCTGTCGGAGTTCTGCGGGATGATTGTGTGCGACTACAACTACGTCATCGACGAAAACGTCCGGTTCCGCCGCTATTTCAAGGACGTCAAAAACCGTTCCGGCGAAAAATACGCCTTTCTGTTCGACGAAGCGCATAACCTGCCCGACCGTGCCCGCGCCACCTATTCCGCCGTCCTGACCACGCAAACCGTCCGAGGCATCGCCGCCCTGTGCGAAACGTATTTTCTCGAGGACGCAGAATATCAGGCGGCGTCGGACGCGCTTGACGAGGCAATGGCAGAGCTGACCGGACAGTGCGTGGAAAACGAATACGTCCGCAGCGACGGCGGCGAAGAAACCTCCTGCGGCTTTTACGAAGCAGGACAGGTTCCCGACACCCTCGTCCGTACGGTATCCGAGATGGCCAAGCTCATGCTCCGCAGCATCCGCGAGGGTACAGACGCTGCGGAGGTTCTGGAGGACTTCTACAGTGAGCTCTCGCGGTTCGTGTTCGCAGCGGGCTTTTTTGACGGGAAATTCCGCTTCTTCGCGTCCAGAGAGGGCGGCGAGGTGACGGCGGAAATTCTCTGTCTCGATCCATCGGGGATTCTCCGCGCCATGACGAAAATCGCGCGGTCGACGATTCTGTTTTCTGCGACCCTCTCGCCGATGGACTATTTCCGCGAAGTTACAGGCCTGCAGAAGGCCGCCACACTGGAGCTGGAGTCTCCTTATGAGCGGGACAACCTCTGCCTGATTGCTTACGACGCCATCAGCACACGCTTTTCTGACCGGCGCGGAACGGCGGAGGACTGCGCAGAGGTCATTGCGGAGGCGATAGAAGCGCGGTGCGGAAACTACCTCGTCTACTTCCCCTCTTATGATTATATGAAACGGGTCTGCCGTCTGTTCGCCCGGAGGATGCCCGAATGCACGCTCGTTCTGCAGCGTCCAGGAATGAGCTACCGCGAACGCGAACGGTTCATCGGCGTTTTTCACGACCGCGCGGACATCGGGGACGAATGGACCGTCGGGTTCTGCGTTCTCGGCGGAATGTTCTCGGAGGGCATTGACCTTGCCGGCGAAAGCCTGATCGGCGCCATCATTGTCGGGACGGGGATGCCGCAGCTTTCGGCGGAGCGAAACATCATGGCGGCGTATTACGATGAAAAAACGGAGCGCGGACGGGATTTTGCGTACACCTGCCCGGGCATGAACAAGGTGCTGCAGGCGGCAGGGCGCGTCATACGCTCGGAAAACGACCGCGGCATGGTGCTCCTGATCGACGACCGGCTCGGAGAACCGGGCATGAAGCAGCTGTTCCCGAAGCACTGGCGCCATATGCGCTACACAGGAGACGTCTATTCGATGCGGTCAATGCTGGAGGAATTCTGGGAAGAAAAAAATTAGACAAGAGCTCCCTTCCTTCGCCACTTTGGAAAGTGTAAAACGCCGAAATTCATTTTTTTCACTCGGAATTCTTTCTTTTTTCTTCGGTGTGTGCTATAATATTTTGATGGATTCGCGGGGAAAACTTTTTTGCGGAAAAGCTTTTCCCCGCACCCCTTTCCAAAACTGAAATCAGAGTGAAGCGAGACCGCGTTTTGCCGAAATCGTTCGCTCTGCATCCAACGTTCTTTCCAAAAAAGTATCCTTCCCTACAAAATCCTCCTAATTTACTTTACCAATCCGAAAGGAACCTACCGCTTTGATTCGAGAAGATCTTCGTAATGTTGCAATTATCGCGCACGTTGACCACGGAAAGACCACCCTCGTCGACCAGATGCTCAAGCAGTGCGATACGTATCATGAAAATCAAGTAGTACGTGAACGCGTCATGGACTCCGGCGACCTGGAACGTGAGCGCGGCATCACCATTCTTGCCAAAAACACCTCTGTTGTCCGCAACGGAATCAAAATCAACATTGTCGACACCCCCGGCCACGCGGACTTCGGCGGCGAAGTAGAGCGCATTCTCAAGATGGTGAACGGCGTCATTCTTCTTGTGGATGCCGCAGAAGGTCCGATGCCGCAGACCCGTTTCGTTCTGCAGCGCGCAATGGAGCTTGGCCACCGCGTTATCGTGGTAGTGAACAAAATCGACCGTCCCGACGCGCGTCTGGACGAGGTCCCGGACGAGGTGCTCGAGCTTCTTCTCGAATTGGATGCGACCGACGAACAGCTCGACTCTCCTATGCTCTTCTGCAGCGGTCGGACCGGTACCGCGTCCGTGAATCCCTACGAGGAGGGCGTGAACCTCGACCCGCTGTTTGACACCATCATCGACTACATTCCGGCACCCGAGGGAGAGGTCGACGCTCCTCTCCAGCTTCTCGTTTCCTCCATTGACTACAACGACTACGTCGGCAGAATCGGCATCGGGCGCATTGAGCGCGGCGTTATCCATCAGGGAGAGGAAGTCGTCATCACCAACTACCACACCCCGGATGCTCCGCCGAAGAAAACAAAAATTGTTTCCCTTTATACCATTGACGGTCTGGTCCGGAAGCCGGTGGAAAGCGCCTCGATGGGCGACATCGTATGCTTCAGCGGTGCGGAAGACATCACCATCGGCGACACCATTACCTCCCCGCTTGACCCGACACCGTTGGAATTCGTGAAAGTCAGTGAGCCGACCATGGAAATGACGTTCCAGGTCAATGACAGCCCGTTTGCCGGCCGCGAGGGCAAGTTTGTCACCTCCCGCCAGATCCGGGAGCGTCTTTACAAGGAAACGCTGAAGGACGTCTCCCTGCGCGTCTCCGACGGCGACACGACAGACAGCTTCAAGGTGGCAGGCCGCGGCGAAATGCACCTCTCCATCCTGATTGAAACCATGCGCCGCGAGGGATACGAAATCTGCTGCTCCAACCCGAAGGTTCTCTACAAGGAAATCGACGGCCGCAAGTGTGAGCCGATGGAACGTGTGACCATTGACGTTCCGGACGAATACGTCGGTTCCGTGGTGGAAAAGCTGGGAATGCGCAAGGGCGATCTTCTGGAAATGAACAAGCACGGCGAGCGCATGAAAATCGAATATTCCATTCCGTCCCGCTGTCTGTTCGGCTACCGGAGCGAATTCCTGACCGATACCCGCGGCGAAGGAATTCTGAACACCATTTTCGACGGCTACCAGCCCTACAAGGGAGAAATTGTGACCCGTTTCACCGGTTCCCTCGTGGCCAGTGAGGACGGTGAGGCGACCTCCTACGGTCTGTTCAACGCGCAGGACCGCGGCGTCATGTTCATCGGCGTCCAGACGCCTGTCTATGAAGGAATGCTCGTGGGGGAATGCCCGAAAAACGTCGACATCGCCGTGAACGTCTGCAAGAAAAAGCACCTCACCGCCATCCGCTCTGCCGGTGCCGACGAAGCGCTCCGCCTTGTTCCTCCGAAAATCTTCTCCCTTGAGCAGGCCATCGAATTCATCGGTGAAGACGAGCTCATTGAAGTCACCCCCAAATCCATCCGTCTCCGCAAAAAAATCCTCAACACCGAAAACCGACTCAAGGCAGAAGCGAAGTTAAAGAAATAAAAATTTTGCAGATGGGAGAGAGCCTTTTTCCGAAAGGGATCCTCTCATCTGTCTTTTTGTCCACACTTTCCAACAAAAAAACAGAGACAAAATTG
>JBJFGC010000247.1:0-3081 GCA_051892315.1 Eubacteriales bacterium | reverse complement strand
GTACCCTCCTTGTGTTTACGGCTTACATGAACATGATTTACAGCCCGATGGACTCCTTTGTCAACATGATTTACGACTGCACGGACAGTCTGAACGCCATGAGCCGTCTCATTGAAATCATGGACGCCAAGCCGGACGTTGTGGAAGCGGAACATCCCGTTCATCTCACCAGCTGCAAGGGGAAGGTGGAATTCAAAAACGTGGACTTCTCCTATGATAAGAACCGCAAGGTGATCGACAACGTGTCGTTTGACATTGAACCCGGACAGGCTCTCGGGATTGTCGGACATACCGGCGCCGGCAAGTCAACCCTTGCCAACCTTCTCATCCGTCTTTATGAAGTGGACAGCGGTGAAATCCGGATTGACGATGTAAACGTCCGGGACATCGCGCTGGAAGACCTGCGCCAGAACATCTCCATTGTCTCTCAGGAAACTTACCTGTTCGTGGGAACCATTCTTGACAACATCCGTTACGCAAAGCCGGAGGCCACCGAGGAGGAGGTCATCGAGGCCGCCAAAATCGCCGGCGCGCATGATTTCATCGTCAAGCTCCCCGATGCCTACTCCACCATGATCGGATTCGGCTACAAGGATCTTTCCGGCGGCGAACGGCAGCGGGTTTCCATCGCACGTGCCATTCTCCGAAATCCGAAGATTCTCATTCTCGATGAAGCAACCGCCGCAATGGACACGGAAACCGAACGCAAAATCCAGGACGCACTTGAAAAGCTCTCAATGGGGCGCACAACCATCACCATTGCGCACCGTTTATCGACTCTCCGCAACGCGGACAAGCTCATCGTCATTGAGAACGGCAAAGTGCCGGAGGCAGGCACACACCTTGAACTGATCAACAAAAAAGGAATTTATTATAACCTGTATCGCCTGCAGCTGGAAGCGATGAAGAACATCGGAATTGAAGAATGAAGAAAACGGAGGATGATTCGTATGGCTGAACCGAAAAAAAACGAAAAAACCGCCCTCAGTGACGTGGTAGCGGTTACATATATTACCAAAGACAACGCGACCTTTGAAAAAGACAACGATTTCGTCAAAATGACGCTGACCGTGTCGAACGAAGAAGGAGAAACGGAAACCAAAACCTACGACCGCATCTTTCTTCACCGCGCCTTCCCGTTTGATCATCCGTACGCCTACATATCGGTGCTCGACGCGGATTCCCGTGAACTTGGCATCATTGCCGATGTCGACGCGTTGGGAGAGGATGCCGCGGCGCTTCTTCGCGCGGAACTGGAGCGGAAGTATTACACCCCCGTCATCCGAAAAATTCTTTCTCTCAAGGACAAGTTCGGTTTTTCCTACTGGAAGGTTCTGACCGACGAAGGAGAGCTCAGTTTTACCCTGCGCGACACCTTTCAGAGTCTCATGAAGGTCGGCGGGACCCGGATTTTCGTCAACGATATCGACGGAAACCGCTATGAAATCCCCAACATCGAAGAACTTGACCGAAAGAGCTATCATAAAATCGAGCTGTTCCTGTAAAAAAGAACCGCCCGAGAATGACTCAGGACAAATCCAGAGGATACATCGGAGTTTTAGAATTTATGGATAACAAACAAAACCTGACCGCAAAGCTGTGTTCCCTCGACTCCTCCCTGCACGCTGACGACATCCTGCTTCCGGTCGACTTCAATCTTCCGCCGGACCGGAGCACCAAACGTGTGGACGGCCTGGCAGCGATCCTGCGGGATCGTCTCGTTGTATACGCGGACGGAATCCTTCAGCGGGAGGTTGCCATATCCGAGGTAAAGGAATTCGCCTTCCGCCGCGGAATCGGGTGCGTCTTCATCGAATACCGTACGGCCGACGACAAATGGCACATTCTCTGCCGGTCGGACATGCAGTATCTGAATTTTTATGCCGCGGCCGCACGGGAAATGAACAATTACGCAGAAGGCAAAAAGATCTCCTACGATTACGAGAAGGAAATCAACCGCTTCTGTCCGAAATGCGGAAGGCCGTATCGGCCCGGTTCCACCATCTGCAGCCATTGCGTGGACAAAAAGGGCTATCTGAAACGGCTGTGGGCGGTCGCCCATCCGTATCGCTTCTTCCTCTACGGTTCGATTGCGTTTTATTTTATCATTGCCATTGCAAACCTGATTCCGCCGTACATCAACCGCATTCTCGTCGATGACTACATTCAGGCGGCGGAAATGCCGAAACTGGCCGGCTTTGTGGCGGTCATTCTGACGATGCTGCTCGTGAACATTGTCATCCGCCTTCTGTCCATGGTTCGCAGCATCCTGCTGATCAACGCAAGCAACCGCATCATCGTCAAGCTGCGTGAAATGGTATTCGACCGGATTCAGCAGCTTTCCATTGCCCGGATTTCCAAACGTACCTCCGGCGAGCTGATCAACCGTGTATCGAATGACACCAGCGAACTGTCCCGCTTCATCACCAATGATTTCGGCGACATGGTACAGCAGATCGTCATGCTTCTGGCCATCGGTATCTATCTGTTTTCCTACGACTGGCGTCTCGCGCTGATGATTATCCTTCCGACACCGATTGTCATGTACGCCAACCGGCTGTTCCACCGTTTCATGCGGCAGATGTTCCATCGTCAGTGGTCGTTGAATTCAAAGGCAAACGCGATTCTGCATGACACCTTCTCCGGTATTCGGGTCGTCAAAGCCTTCGGGATGGAGAAACGTGAAATCAAACGCTACGACGACGTGACGCAGGAGGAGCGTGACACCCAGATTCGCGCGGAAACCTTCTTCGCCAAGTTCCAGCCGATTGTCAGCTTTCTCATGGGAACCGGCGAGTTCTTCCTTCTGTACTACGTCGGCAACAAGATTATCGGCGGCGAAATGACGCTCGGTGAAATGAGTCAGTTTTCCGCCTACGTCAGCCTGATTTACGGACCGCTGCGGTGGCTCTCCATGCTGCCCCGCCGCCTGACCCGTGCGATGACCTCCGTCGTGAAAATTTTTGAAATCATCGACGAGGATGTGGATGTCGCGGACCGTGCCGACGCCGTCGATCACAAAATCGAGGGCTACATCACCTTTGAAAACGTTTGCAAGTACTATGAATCCGGCGATACCGT
>JBJFGC010000246.1:0-3081 GCA_051892315.1 Eubacteriales bacterium | reverse complement strand
GGCACTGTCCGGCATTACTGTGGACGGTACGGCTATTGACGGCTTTACGGCAGATACACTGACCTATGAAGCCAGCGGCTCCACTGTGACTGCTGTTACCGAAGTCAACGCCGGCATCACCATTCTCCCCGCTCTGGATAACGTGGTCCGCATCCTGACCATCTCCGAGGATGGCAGTGACTCCAGAACATATACAGTGACCCTGAGCAACGTGCCCGCCTGCGCCCACGAGAAAACGGAAATCCGCAATGCCAAGGACGCTACCTGTACGGAAGAAGGCTACACTGGTGACACCTACTGCACCGACTGCGGCGCATTGGTTTCCAGTGGTTCAATCATCCCCGCCACTGGTCACAGCTGGGACAGCGGCGTGGTAACCAAGGAAGCCACGGAGACGGAAGAGGGTATTATGACCTACACCTGCACCGTGTGCGGCGAAACTAAAACAGAGGCCATCCCGAAGATCCAGAATGAAAAGGTTGCGCCCAAAGTGACAGTTTCTGCAGCCAGAGCATCCAGCGGCACCAAGATTACTCTGACCGGCACCTTTGTGGACTATGAGAATAGCTCCAAGTATTACGAGGTAACCGCCCACGGTCTGGTCTACTACAGCACCTCCAAGCTGGGAACCAGAAGCCTGACCATCAACACTCCCGGCAGAACCAGAGTGAACTTCTCCAGCTATAAGGATGATGGTACCTTCTCCTACACCATAACGCCTGCCTTTGCAAGCACCCGCTACACTGTTCGCGCTTTCCTGGCCTATACAGACGAAGAGAGCGGCAGAACCGTCTACGTTTATTCCGATCCGATTATCGTAAGCTATAATTCGCTCACAGCACAAAGATAACTCCTTTTCTCCCACAGAAAAACCGGCCGTACTCTGGAAATCATCCGAGTACAGCCGGTTTTTACGTGTTCGGAAATTCCGTCACTTTCCGTAGATGAATTCGTTCAGACGGACGGCGGACTTGGCAATATCGTAGGAAATGATGGACATGCCGTTGTACCACGCGAACTGATAGGCGTCGTCAAAGGGGACGTTCTGGGATTCGATCTGGAGGACGGACGCCTGCGAAAGGACGGACGCGGCAAGAGAGACGAGCGAGGAGGCGGAAATGTTGGTCTTGATTAAAGAGAAGGAATAATCAACAATGTTGTACAAGTCCGTGAGAGACTTCTGGGAGAGAATCTGTCGGATGACCGCTGTAATGGTGTCGCGCTGCCGCTGCGTCCGCCCGAAGTCGTTGCCAATGGTGCGGTTGCGCATGTGCGTAAGGGCGAGCGTGCTGTCCATGTGATTCAGCCCCGGCTCGATGCTGCGGCCGGTGTAGGTACTGTAGAGCGCGGCCTCCTCTTCGGTCAGCGTGATGTCGACCCCGCCGATGTAGTCGATAAAGTCTTTCGTTCCGTTGAAGTCAATCACGATGAAATTCTGGATGTCAAGGTCGTAAAGCTGGTTGATGGTGTTGATGGCAAGGCCCACTCCGCCGAAGAAATACGCCGTGTTCAGACGGTTCCAGTCATGTCCCTCAATGGGAACCAGCGAGTCGCGCAGAAGGGAAGTCAGCTTGACGGTTCCCTCTTTTTTATTGTACGATACAATAATCATGGTATCGCTTCGGCCGCGGTCTGCGGTCACGTCCCGTGTGTCCGTTCCCATAACGAGAATGTTCAGAATGTCACTGTCTTTCTGCTCTACTTTGTAAATCGGTACGCTGCCGTATACGCTGACCACATTGGACGAGTTCGCAAACGATGCATTCGGGTTGGAGGGAGGAGTGTAGGTGCTTTGCGGTGTGTTGTTGATGACGGCGGCCAGTGTTTCCTCGGGCTGCTGCTGGTCCGCATGCCCCTCTACCGTTTGGACTGCAGAATCTTCTGTGGACGGTTTTGCTTCGTCGGCCTCTTCCTCTGCGTTCGTTTCCGCAGGCATTCCAGGTGCGTCCATTTCCGCTGATTCGGTTTCCAGATCAACGCCCTCCTGCCAGGTTCCGTCCGTGTCAAGGATGACCTCCGGATAGTCCGGCATAACGTACGTTTCCTCACGTTCGACCGGAGCTATATATTCGTACGACGTGGCGTTATACTTGGCAAACAGCGCAGCAACGAGAACAGCCGCTGCGACCAGAAGCAGGAGAAAAAGGATTCCGAAAATCAGAAGAATCACTTTTCCCTTGCTCATACGTTTTTTTTCCATGCTTTTTCTCCTGTTTTCTCTGAGAACTTTCCCATCTTCCCATCCATCTTACTGTAATCCCAGTCCGCGAAATAAATCCCGCATGACGGAACGTTCCTCGTCGGTGAGGGCAGAGTTGTCTTTGACCTCCTGCGAAATCCGCCGCGCCGTATCTCCGGAAAAGAGACGGAACCATCGGTGAATCTCGCACACCGGAAGCAGAGCGCGGTGTTTCTGCAGGATCGGGTAGTCGTATTTCATGCTTTCATAGGGAAGAAACAGACGGGAACAAAGGTAATGAAGTTTTCCTTCTTTTTCCAGCCTTCCGACCTTTACGCGGTTTTCCGTACTGCCGTACACGCCTCCGGCAAAAAGGTAGTCTTCCATGGAATCCAGCAGCCAGCGGGACTCCGGTTCCGGCAGCACTCCGGAAAACCATGCTTCCGACAAAAGCCGTGCCTGTTCGGCAAACGTCAGAATCCCGCCTTCCATCAGCAGTTGTTCCACCTCCGCTGCGTCAAAGACCGGTCCGCAATGCTCTAAAATCCACAGATCCATGAAGGGACGGATTCCGCAGCCGCCGTACTTAAAATGCTTGACCATATGCGCGATGTGGTAGAAGTATACAAATTCCTGCCGCAGACGGTATACACAGGATTCCGCGCGCTCCGAAGACGGAAGGGCATATTCCCAGACACGGGACAGCGTCTTTTGAATCCGGGAATCGCTTTTTTCCTCCATCAAAGTGAAATGCAGCTCCAGATGAACTCCGCACGGTGAGAGAAAGGCAACATCATGTGCGCCTGCTTTCCCGCGCTGATAACCCAGCTGCTCCGTCAGCGCGGAGGAAGCTGTCTCTACGTCCTCGGGAGTAATCAAAAGGTCGATGTCACAGCTGGTCC
>JBJFGC010000245.1:0-12631 GCA_051892315.1 Eubacteriales bacterium | reverse complement strand
GTTATCCATGCCGGTCAGGAGAAGGAGCGCGACAACGTAATAGAACAGGCCCAAATCCACTTCGACCGCGAAAAAGGGGAGGTAAATCGTGGTGTCAATGCCGCAGACAAGCGTCATACCGAGGAGGTAGAGCGCGCCGGCGATCAGCTGGAGCAGAAATTTCTGCGGAGCGGTCAGCCCTTCGTTCTGCTTCTTGCGCAGCTTCGCGGTGTCGTCCACACAGCCGATCAGACCGCCGCAGACGCCCAGGGCGAGGGTGAACATAAACGGCAGCGTCGTACGCATTCCGTCCGTCAGGGCAAGGTAAACGGAGCCGGCGATTCCTACGATGACCGCGGCGGCAATGAAGGCAAGTCCGCCCATGGTGGGGGTCCCCTCTTTGTTTTTGTGCCAGCGCGGGCCGATTTCAAGAATTTTCTGCCCCATCTTGCGGCTTTTCAGAAGCGGAATCAGCTTGCGTGAAATCAGGACCGTGATTCCGAAGGTGGCGAGAAGCGCCACGACGTACATCAAATTGTAATTCATGGATTTTGTACCCGATTCTCATGTTTTTTATGAATGGTTGCTTAACATCACACGCGCGGGAAAGCGCGCCCCGCCTCAGCCGCGTCTTTTTCTGGTTTTACGCTTTTTCATACATTCGATGATTCGCTCCGCCTGCACCGCACGGCTGGCCTTGACCAGCAAAACGTCCCCGGGCGTCAGAGCCTGAAGAATCATGTTCGCCATTCCCTGCGCGTCGCGCGTGTCGAGGCAGACGAAAACGTTCTCCGCGCGAATGCCCTTCTTGATGGCCGCCTCCGCGATGATATCGGCCATCTGGCCGTAGCAGAACAGCTTCTGCACCTGCATTTGTGCCGCGTACTGGCCGAGCTGGTCGTGCATCAGGCGGGAATATTCGCCCAGCTCCAGCATATCGCCGAGCAGAGCCGCTGAATGGGTATTTTTCTTTGCCGCCATCGAAACGAGGACGTCAATGGCCGCCCGCATGGACTCGGGGCTGGCGTTGTAGCAGTCGTCGATCACGGTGATTCCGCCGACATCGTAGATGTTCTGACGCATGTCCGCGCCAACGAAGGATTTCAGCCCGCGGCGGATCTGCTCGTCGTTCATGCCGAGCAGCACGCCGACCGCGTAGGCCGCGAGAGAATTGTAAACGTTGTGTTTTCCGAGCGCGGGAACCTCCACGTTCGTGACCGCCTTGTTGGAGTAAATCAGGTCATAAACAATTCCGTCCGTCTTCTGGCGGATGTTGACCGCGCGAAAGTCCCCGCAGCGGTTGTAGACGCTCATGATTTTCGGCTTCGGTTCCAGACGCTCGTACTGCTCGAAGAGGAGCGGCTCGTCGGCGTTGAGAAGCAGGATGCCATCCTCCTTCAGCCCGAGCCGGATCTCCATTTTCGCGCGGCAGATGTTTTCGCGGGTACCGAGGGAGGCGAGATGCGAGGTTCCGATGTTGGTAACAAGCGCGATGTCCGGGCGCACGATTTTGGTCATGTACTCAATTTCCCCGAGCGCACTCATGCCCATTTCCAGCACCGACACGCGGTCGTCGGGCGCAAGTGCGAACAGCGTCAGGGGGAGCCCCAGTTCATTGTTGAGGTTGCCCTGCGTCTTATGGGTTTTGAACGCGGCGGATGCGACCGAATAAACGAACTCCTTCGTGGTGGTCTTGCCCACGCTGCCGGTGATGGCAATGAACTTTGCACTGGAAAAGCCGCGGTAATAAGCGGCCAGACTGCCCATCGCCCGGATGGTATCCGGAACCACAATCGCGCAGAACGGCGCGGTTTCGGCCATCGCCTTCGCTTCCTCGGACACATGGTTGCAGAGGAAGCAGCGCGAGCCGGCCGCAATCGCTTCGGGAAGGAAATCGTTTCCGTCGACCCGCTGCCCCCGGATGGCGCAGAACAGGACGCCGTCACCGGCTTCCTTGGAATTTGTGGAAAGGAATGTATTTTCATAGCCGGCATCCATGCTGCCGTAGGTTTCCAGCGTGCCGCCGGTTGCCTGCGCAATTTCCGTGGGTGTCAGAGTTTTCAGTTTCAGTTCAACGCTCATTTCTACCTCCGTTGACGGGCGTGCGGACGTTTCCCGCCGCCTCCGCAAAAAATGCAATCTGCTCTCTCAGATTTAATTTTGTTTTGATTTTTTAATTCTGTTTTCTATGATTCCGTACCGCGTCCGTGACAATCTGTTCTTCATCGAACGGATGACGGCCGTCGGCGGTGATTTCGTATTTTTCATGTCCTTTTCCGGCAAGGAGAAGCAAATCTCCCTCCCGTGCCTGTTCCACGGCAAACCGGATGGCCTCCCGCCGGTCACAGATGACGGCATGCGGCTTTGTTTGGTCCAGCCCGCGCACAATTTCGTCGATAATCTGCATCGGGTCCTCCGAACGGGGGTTATCACTCGTGACAATGGTGAAGTCCGCGTACCGCTGAGCCGTTTCCGCCATCTTCGGTCTCTTGCTCCGGTCCCGGTCCCCGCCGCAGCCAAACAGCACGATGAGGCGTCCGCGCCGGATTTCCGACAAAGTGGAGAGAACCGCCGCCAGCGCGTCCGGCGTGTGGGCGTAGTCAATGAAGACATCCGCCGGAAAATCGGGACAATCCGGAAAGGTCACACGGCACAATCGGCCGTCCACGCCGTTCATATCCGCGAGAGCCTCCTTGACGGTCATGGGATCGACGCCGAACCGGAGAGCGCACGCGGCCGCCTGCATGGTATTGAAGACCGAATGGCGTCCGATCTGCGGTGTGCGGACCCGAAAGACCGCCGCTTCCGAGAAGTAGACGTACTCCATCCCGTCTGCGCCGCGGGAAACGGCGCGAAGCGCGCACACATCCGTTTCCGCCACGCGTGCCGGATCCTGCGAACAGGCAATCATCGGCCGGTCCGGAAACATCCGCGGCAGGCGGCTCATGTAGGGGTCATCGGCATTGACAATGCCGAGCCGCGCGGATTCCATCAGACGCGCCTTGGCCGCGAAATAGTTTTCCATCGTTCCGTGACAGTCGAGGTGCTCGGGCGAAAGGTTGGTAAAAATCGCGGCGTCGGGGACAATCGCGTCGGTTTTGTGCAGGGCAAGCGACTGGGACGACGCTTCATAAACAAACGTATCGCAGCCGCGCGCTTTCATTTCCGCCGCCGCACCGAAGAAATACTCCGGGTCGGGCGTGGTCATGGCTCCCGCCAGGTCGGAGACCGACGAACCGCCGTGTTCTCCGAGATCCAGCCGGTCGTCGCCGGCCAGTGCGGAAATCGTGGTAATCACGCCGACATGCCGTCCCGCCGCGCGGAAAAGATGCCGCAGCGTGAAGACGACGGAGGTTTTCCCCGCCGTTCCGGTGACGGCGATTTTCGTCATTTTGTCCGTCGGGCGTCCGGTGAAGTTGTACCAGAGCTGGGACTCCGCAATGCGGGACGAGCCGGTGAGCAGCATCTCCGGAAGGACCTTTTCCTCCCCGAGAATGCAGACCGCGCCGTTTGCCGCGGCCTGGGCCGCGTAAGCGTGACCGTCATGGCGGGTGCCGCGCAGACAGAGAAAGAGGAAGCCGGGCCGGACCCGCCGGGAATCGGATGTGATGCCGGAAATCTCCAGCTCCGGCGTGTCGGTCCGAATGGCGGTCCCGCGAAGAAGTTCGCCAAGTTTCATAGAATTTCCTCCGAAAGTAAAGTGGCAGTATCTTTGGAAATCCTGTTTTTTGGGACGGCTCCGGACCAAGCCCGCACAAACCATCAGTCCGTTCCGTCCAGGTGCCGCAGCTCAATCTCGACAATCGTGCCGCGCGTCACATAGGTTCCGGCTTCGGGCGACTGACGGATGACGGTCGCTGTGGTTCCATTGGTGGATCCGGTAAAGGTGACGTTGAGGCCCGCCGCAATCGCCACGTTGTTCGCGTTGTACGCGCTCATGCCCATGAGGTCCGGGACCTCCACGTTCTCCTGCGGCGTTTCATCGCCGGTATAGAGGAGAAGCAGCCCCGTGTCGCTGGAAATTAAGCTTCCCGCTTCCGGAATCTGCGCCGTGATGGTGTCGCCGCTGCCGATGATTTCATACGCGAATTCCCGCCATTCGAGGTCCGCGACCGCGTTTTCCACGGTCGCCCCCACGTAGTTCGACAGGTTGATGTCGAGCTTGGCAAGCTCCTCCGTCGTGTACCGCGGCTCTACGCCGATGTAGGGGAGGACGTACGCCATCAGGTTGGAGATGTACGGCGCAGCGACGGTACTTCCGTAGACCGCGCTTTTCAGCGGCTTGTCGACGATGATGATGGCCGAGACCTGCGGGTCGTCCGCCGGAGCATAGGCTACTGTAGAACCCACGCGGTACGGCGTGTTGCCGTATTCGTCGTATTCGTCCCGCTTCTCGGACGTACCGGTTTTCGCGGCCACACGGTAACCTTTGACATACGCGTTCTTCGCGCCGCCGTCGCCAGCCACGCCTTCCTCAAGAATGTCCGTGATGGTCTCGCAGGTTTCGGTGCTGACCACCTGACGTACCTGCTCCGTCTCATAGGTCTGGATGACGTTTCCGTCGCTGTCCGTAATGGAATCCAGCAGATGCGGCGTAATCAGGTACCCGCCGTTGGCAACGGCCGATACGCCGCGGAGCTGCTGAATGGCCGTCGTCTTGAAGGTCTGGCCGAACGAGTAAACCGCAAGCGATACGTTGGAGAAATTCTGGAACGAAGCGTAAATGCCGCTGACCTCGCCGGGCAGATCAATGCCGGTTTTTCCCATGTATCCGAACGCGTCGAAGTACTGGTAAAACCGTTCCCGTCCCACGCGCAGCGCAATGGTCATGAGAACCGGGTTGCAGGACTGCTGCAGTCCGCGCCGGAACGTCACGCTTCCGTGACCCGTGGTCAGGTGGCAGCTGATGGGCTTTGACCAGCCCTCAACCACCAGGCTGCCCGAGCAGTAAAACATTTCCTCGGTCTGTACCTCTTTTTCCTCGAGGGCCATGGCAGTGGTGATGATTTTGAACGTGGAACCGGGCTCGTACGTTTCCGTGATGGCCTTGTTGTTCCACATCGCGTACATCAGCTCGGTGTATTTGTCCTTGTATTCGTCCGTTCCCTCCTGCAGTCCGAGGTCGGCGAGGACGGACAGGGAGTATTCGTCAAGCGTATACGGGTCGTTGAGGTCGAAGGAGGGGTAAGTCGCCATGGCAAGGATGGCGCCGGTGTTGACGTCCATCACGATGCCGGTCACGCGGTTGGCGGCTCCCGACTCCCAGAAGGTCTTTTCCAGCTGATTTTCAAGCTCATACTGTATGTAGATGTCCAGGGTCGTGACAAGGTTGTAGCCGTCGGAGGCCTCGATGTACCGCTCGTATTCAAACGGCATGTCGTTGCTCCGGCCGTCCTGTGCGAGGACGTAGCGGCCGGAAGTTCCCTCAAGAAGGTTGTTGTAATATGCCTCCAGGCCGTAGATCCCCACGCCCTCGGAGTTCGTAAAGCCGATGACGTGGCAGGCAAGGTCACCCTTTGGATAATACCGCTTGGAGGAAGCGTTGAAGTAGACCTCCTTCTTGAGTCCGAATTCGGCGATGAACGCCTCGATTTTCTCCGCGAGGTCGGCCTCTACGTTGTTCTTGACCACCTCGTACATGCGGTTTTGCTTGGCGCATTTTTCGAGAATGCCGGCAGGGTCAACTTCAAGATAGCCGGAGAGAACCTCGGCAATCAAAGCGTCGAGCTGCGTTCCGCGGTAGAGAATGCCATAGTCCGCGTCCTCGAACTCGTAAAAAATGTCGTTGTCCGGATCGCTGTCGGTGTTCTGCTTCTCGTCGGTCTTCATCTGCCCGACGATATCCTTCGGGGAAAGAATCACGTTGTAGACGGTTTTGTTGGTCGCAAGAATGTTGCCGTTGCGGTCGGTGATGGTTCCCCGTTCGGGCGTAACATCCGCCTGAATGGTCATCTGATTCAGGACTTTGTCCTGATAGTAATCGTACATCTTCAGCTGATATTCCGCGAGCCGCCCGATAATCAGCCCCGCGAGAGCGATGAAGCAGGCGAAAACGCCAAACATCTTGACCGCCGAGGAGCGTTCGGTTCTGTTTTTCATCCGGTTCATAGATCCCCTGTTTTGTCGTATGGATTCGTTTTCGGGGGAGAGGTGTCGCTTTCCGACAGGCGTCTTCCCGTCGTTGGGGTTACTCCATTCTATTTCGAAAGGAGCGCATATATTCTGAAAACTAACGGGCTGTCCCTGCAAATGCGGAACAGTCCCGTTTATTGGCGTTATTCGGTCGTATTATCGGAAATAGTCAAACAAGCTGCCCAGCGAAGACCAGATGGAGGAGAGAAGCACACCGGAGGCCTTCTGCGTTCCGTCGGACAGCGCTTCGTCGTTTTCATGGAGGTCAATCCGTTCGCCGTCGGAAAGGGAGAGATACTTTCGCTGAACCGCGTCCTCTTTGACCATCCCAAGCTGCTCCGCTGCAATCTGCTCAATCACACGGATGTCATTTTTTTCCTCCAGCTCCAGTTCCAGCTCCGCAGCGCGGTCCTTCAGCTCGTCGAGGTCGTCCTCCAGCTGTGAAATCTCGCTGGTCGTCTGATAGATTTCGGAGAAGCTCAGCACAATGCTCATAATCATCATCGTGCCGATGAGGAGAAAGACGGCAAACATCGGCGTCATGCGCCGGCCCTCAGCCCGCACTTCCTTGATTTCCCGAACCTCCGGCGCCGCTTCGCGTTTTTTGGCCGACGTTTTCGTCCGGCTGCCGTTTCCGGAGGCCGCAGAGGCTTTCGCATGGGAGGAAGCGGTTCCTGCGCTTTTTGACGGAGCGCTTTTCTTTCGCGCACCGCTTGGCGAGGGACGTTCCCCTATCCGGTTGTCCATCCGGTTCGGATTCCCCGTCCGTGCAGCCGTACCGGCAGCCGCACGGGCAGAAGCTGTACTCCGCGCCGCCGTCCCCGGCGCGTTCTGCGGATGTGTGTTCCGCGTTCTGTTCCGGCCGGCAGGATTGTTCGCATACACCGGACGGCGGTTTGCCGCGTTCCCGAAATCAAGCTCAGAGCAATTGACGGAAGGGTCGCCGCCCATCTGGGCACGCCGCATCAGCTCCGAGGTAGAAGAAGCCTGCATTCCGCTCAGCGACGCACCGCGTCCGCTGAACCGGTTTTTCATTTTTTCCGCCAGCTGATATTCCGGAAAATTACCGTACGTCATCGCGCTTCCTCCTGATTTCTTTTTTGCAGATTCCGTTTTTCCGCTACAGCTTCTCCGCTGTGCGGAGTTTTGCGCTGTGCGAACGCGGATTTTTTTCGATTTCCTCTTCCGTCGGAAGAATCGGCTTCCGGCCAAGGGTCCGGATCACCGGTTTCCCACCGCATACACAGACCGGAAAGTCCGGTGGGCAGGTGCATCCGGTCGACAAAGAACGGAAAACGTCCTTGACGATGCGGTCCTCGAGGGAATGGAAGGTGATGACCGCCATCCGTCCGCCCGGGCGGAGCCGTTCAGCGGCTTCCCGCAGGGACGGTTCAATCGCGTCCAGCTCACCGTTGGTTTCAATCCGCAGCGCCTGAAAGGTGCGGCGCGCGGGATGCTGCGCTTCTTTTCTGCGCTGGGCCGCCGGAATCGCACGGGATACCAGCTCGGCCAGCTCCGTTGTGGTTTCGATGGGCCGGACGCTTCGCGCCGCGACCACCTCTGCCGCAATCCGTCCCGCGAACCGCTCCTCGCCGTAGTCGCGGATGACCCGGCGCAGCTCGTCCTCGGAATAGGTGTTTACAATGTCCGCCGCGCTCCGGCCGCCGGTGCGGTCCATACGCATGTCCAGCGGCGCTTCCTCGCCCGCATAGGAAAACCCACGCTCCGCGGTGTCAATCTGATGCGAGGAGACCCCGAGGTCCCAGAGGATTCCATCGATCCGGTCCACGCCGATTCCGTCGAGCGCAGCGCCCAGATTCCGGAAATTGGCCTTGACAATCTCCCATCGTCCGGCATAGGGTGCAAGCCGCGCGGAGCAGGCTTCAATGGCGTCGTCGTCGCGGTCGAGGCAGATGAGACGCGAACCCTCCGGCAGACGCCGCGCGATTTCGGACGAGTGTCCGCCGCCGCCCGCGGTACAGTCCACGAAAATTCCGCCGCGCTCCGGCTCGAGTGCCTCCATGACCTCGCGCAGCATAACCGGTGTGTGTGAAAATTCCATCGTTTCCTCGCCGCGGGATCGGGTTCCGTCGTCCGCGCGGACCTTTTCATAAATTCTGCAATGCTAAACTTGAAACAGTGTTTTGAGAGGACAAATCTACAGTCCCAGGGCGGAAAGCGTTTTCGCGTAGTCCGCCGGCTCTTCGTCGAGGTTCTGTTCGTTCCAGACTTCCTCCGCCCAGATTTCGGCATAACGCCCGCATCCGACGGTGATAATGTTTTTGGTGATTCCCGCGAACTGCAGCATCTCCGACGGCAGAAGCACACGCCCCTGCGCGTCCGGCCGCACCTCAATGGAGTTGGAGTAAAGATAGCGCGTGATTTCCCGCACCTCTGTGCGCGGCAGCTCGCCGATTTTCTGCGCATAGCTTTCCCACTCCTCCGCCGAATACAGCGTAAGGCATTTGTCGCTGCCCCGTAGAACCGTAATCGGACTGCCGAGCTGTTCCTTGAGCTTTGCCGGAATAATAATTCGCGCCTTGGTGTCCAGGGCGTGATGGTATTTGCCGGTCAGCACGCTCCTTCCACCACCATTTCATGTATTTTTCTGGAATTGTCCACCCTGTTTAAATATTATATACTATAAATTACAGGAATTCAAGTAGTTTGAGCAAAAAAACAAGAGATTATTTTATTTAAAGTTCAGTTTTTCCATCCTTTCCCGTCATTTCCGGCAGCTTTCGACAACGATTTTTCACGTTTCGCGCCACGGTGCGACAAAACGTGTGTTTTTTCCATTTTCCACCTTTTCCCCTCCCGCGCCGCCGAATTTTTTAAGCTTTGTTTATTTTCTATAATTTTCCATAATTTCCATCGAATTCACGCGCTTTTTCTGCAAATGCCGCTTTTCATTTTATTCGATTTATTTTTACAAAACAGGCATTTTTACGTCACACAACTTTTACAATTCAGCTTTGCCGTTTTCCCCCTCAAAGTTTTTGAGAGCGGGGCTTTGGGGAGCTTTTTCAACCGTCCCTTCCCCAGGGTTTCCTTCCTTTTCCTGTATCGCCTCGTCAATCAGGCGTTCCAGCAGAACGGGGTCCGCACCGCCGGAGGTCGCGCGCATGACATAGCCCATAAACTGCTTTTTCGCGCTCAATTTTCCCTTACGGACGTCGGAAAGCGCCTTTTCGTTCGCCTGAAGGGACGCGGCTACCAACGGACGCAGCACCGCCTCGTCCGTGATTTTCATCATATGCTCTTTTTCGGCAATCGCCAATGGATCCTCTTCGCTGTCTTTCGACAGGTGCATAAGACGTTTCGCGCTTCCGCTGACGATTTTCCCCTCGCCGAGAAGCGTGCTGATTTTCCCCACAGCCTCCGGCTTCAGGAAACTTCCGCCGTCCTCCGTAAGGTTCGGAAGAATCTCGCCAATGAACAGGTTCGCACAGATGTTCTTGTACGCCGTGTATGCCGCACATTCCTCATAATACCGCGCAGTGTCCGGCGTTTGAATCAGAAGCTCCACAAGGTCCCGCCGCAGCCCATATTTCTCGCAAAACTCTGCGGCAAGCTCGTCCGGCAGCTTCGGAACATGCCGCTTTACCTCGGCCAGGTACTCATCGCTGAGACACAGCGGCGGAAGGTTCGGCTCCGCAAAATAACGGTATTCCACAACCGTTTCCTTCCGGCGCATTTTTTCCGTCACGCCGCGGTCCTCGTTGTACCGCCGGGTCTCCGGCTCGACCGCGCCGCCCTCATCCAGCAGCTTCGACTGCCGCGCAATTTCATATTCCAGCGCACGCCCGACGTAGTTGATGGAGTTGAGGTTCTTGATTTCGCACCGGATGCCAAAATCGGTCTCACCCCGCCGACGGACGGACACGTTGACGTCGCAGCGGAGGGAGCCTTCATTCATTTTACAATCGGAAACGCCGGTGTAGAGGAGAATGCGGCGAAGCGACGTGAGATACGCCTTCGCCTCCTCCGGTGTGCGCATGTCCGGCTCGCTGACAATTTCAATCAGCGGAACCCCGCAGCGGTTTCCGTCGATTTCCGTCACGCCGCCCCGATGAATCAGCTTGCCGGCGTCCTCCTCCAGATGCATCCGGATCAGACGGATCCGTTTCCTGCCGCTTTCCGTCTCAATCGGCACATAGCCGCCCACACAGATCGGACAGTCGTTCTGCGTAATCTGATACCCCTTCGGCAGGTCGGGATAGTAGTAATTCTTCCGGTCAAACCAGGAAATCCGGTTGACGGTGCAGTTCAGCGCCAGCCCGGCACGCACCGCGTATTCTACGGCGGTTTCATCTAAGACAGGAAGCGCGCCCGGCATTCCCAGACAGGTCGGACAGACCTGCGTGTTCGGCTCCGCGCCGAAAACGGCGGGACAGGTGCAGAAAATTTTCCGGCCGGTCTTTAATTCCACGTGAACCTCCAGACCAATGACCGCCTCATAACGTTCGTTTTCCTTCATTTTTCTTCCCCCTTCTCCTGCCCGCGGAGGCCATCCTCCACGGCAAACGCGGCACGGTACAGCTTCTTCTCGGCCCGCCGGCTGCCCATGAACGTCACGCCGACGGGCAGGCTGCCCTCGCCTGTCACCGGAAGGCTGATGGCCGGACAGCCGGTCAGATTGGCAAGCGCGGTAAAGCGGTCGCTTCCGTACAGCGCGGTCGGGTTTTCCTCATAGCTTCCCAGATCAAACGCGGCCCCGCAGGTAGTCGGAAGGAGCAGGAGGTCAACGCTTTGGAAGAGCTCGTACACGCGGCGGCAGATTTCCTGCTGCGCCGCTTTGACGCGCCGGTAATAGTCGCCGGTCAGGGTCGAGGAAAGCGCATAGGCGCCGGTGAGAATGCGCCGCTTGACCTCGTCGCCGAAGCCGGCGCTGCGTGATTTTTTCATCCGTTCCCCCACGCTGTCACCGTCCGCTTTTTTCCCGCAGCGGATGCCGTCGTAGCGTGCGAGGTTCGAGGACGCTTCGGCCGCGGACACGGTAAGATAAATCTCCACCGCCTCCTCCAGAAAGGGCAGCTCCACGGTCACAAGGTCAGCGCCGAGCGTTTGCAGCAGCGCGGCCGTCCGCCCGACGCACTGCACGGTATCTGCGTCCACAAACGCCTCATAGCCGTTTACCAACGCGATTTTCCATCCGGCGACGCCGCCGTCGAGGCCCTCCGTATACGTCCGTTCCTCCTCCGTAAGAGCAAGGGTGGTCATGTCGCGGCGATCCCGTCCGGCCAGGGTTTCCAGCACATACGCGTTGTCCCGGACATCGCGGGTAATCGGGCAGACGGTATCGAGGGAGGAGGCAAATTCGGTCACGCCGTAGCGGGAGACCACACCGTAGGTCGGCTTCATGGAGCAGACCCCGCAGAACGCGGCCGGCTGGCGGGCGGAACCGCCGGTATCGGTTGCCAACGCCCACGCCGCAGAAGGAACCGCCACAGCCGCCGCAGAACCGCCGGAGGAGCCGCCGGCGGATTTGGAAAGATCGAGGGGGTTATGCGTGGGTCCGAAAATGGATTTTTCACAGCTTGACCCCATCGCAAACTCGTCAAGGTTGGTCTTGCCGAGCAGGACACCTCCCGCGTTCACGGCCCGCTCATAGGCCGTCGCGCTGTAGGCCGGGACAAAGTCCCGCAGCATTTCGGACGCGCAGGTCATCGGAATCCCGGCGGCGGCAATGTTGTCCTTCACGGCAAACGGAATGCCGCAGAGGGCGGGAAAATCGCCCTGCCGCATCCGCTCATCGGCGTGTGCGGCCTGACGGCGGGCCGTATCGAAGGTTTGGGTGATGTAGGCGTTGACCGCGCCGTCGGTTTCTTCGATGGAAGCGATATAGGCATCCAGGATATCGGCGGCGGACAGGTCACGCGCACGCACCGCGTCGGACAGGCCGCAGACCGTGAGGGAAAGAATCTCCGTATGGTTTTTCTTCATGCTTTCCTCCTCATTCACGATCCGACGACGCGCGGAACAGTCAGCGGCTGTGCGAGCCGGAAGGAATCGTCGGCGACAATCTCATGCCGGACCGGCACGATGTCCGTGTCCGGGCTGCCCTTTTCCGGTGCCGGATCGGACACGGGAACACACCTCTGCCACATGCTGTCCGGGCGGCAGGCTGCTCCGGAAGGCATGGCAGCATCCGCACGTTGGATTCTGGCAACAATTTTCGCAAGGTCAGCAGAAAACCGGGCAGAGTCCGCCTCGTCCAGCATGACGGATTCAAAAAGAAATTGATTCTCCATTGGTTTTTGTCCTTTATTTTTATTTAATGTGAGTTCGCCGGGGAGGGCTTTTTAAAAAAAGCCCTCCCCGGACCCCACCTCAAAAACTTTCAAAAAAGAACAGGAACAAGGTGCTGTGCAGATCTACCGAAAAATCTGCACCAACGTTGTCCTTTCACCCATTTTTAAAGTTTTTTAAAGGGGGTGCGGGGGAAAGCTTTTTTTCAAAAAAGTTTCCCCCGCGAATCCCACCAACTCACGTTATTTTTACAATAGTATTCCCCGCG
>JBJFGC010000244.1:0-3093 GCA_051892315.1 Eubacteriales bacterium | reverse complement strand
CAGATTCCTTACTGGGTAAGACAGGCTCTGCAGGATAATAACCCCAACATTGCTTCCAAGTATGCTTCCGTTCAGAAAGCACTCCAAAAGAGTATTGAGAAGACGCTGTATCCTATTTACGGCCTGGGCGAGTAAGAAAAAGGCATCCCCCGGAAAAGCTATAGAAAAAACAAAAAGTGCGGATTTTCTGATTCGCACTTTTTTTCAAAAAATCTCCTCTGCTGCTTTTTTATTTCTCATAGGAGTTGACATTTCCTTATGGAATGGATAAAATATATAAGTGACAACGATTGTGAACGTAAATTACGAAAGGATGTACCGTCATGAATCAAATCGCTGAATTATTTTACCGCATCGGCGAGCCGTACGCTGCCGGATTGTTTGAAGAACCGGACAAGGGCTTTTTCTACCGCCATGCACTGGCCAACGCGCGGTTTCTCGAGCATCTTCGACCGGCGCCATATGAACCGGGGGAACGCCTCTATCCCTCCAAAAACAAGTATTACGATTATGACTGCGCGGTTCTTCCTCAGTTTGCGCTGACATATCAGGTGGACTGGGGAAAGCTGGAACGGAAAAGTCCGGAAGCCGCCGCAGCTATGCGTGAATTTGAAAAACTCAGTCACAGTCCCGGCGGCTGGACGCACGCCGCGCCGAACTATAAGCGAATTCTTCGGGAGGGGCTGACTTCCTACCGTGACCGTGTCGAACGCCAACCGGAGGGGGAATTCCGCAGCGGTCTGCTGTGTTTGCTCGATGGGATGGAAAACTATATCCAACGCAGCGTTGCTTACCTGACCTCGGTAAACGCCCCCCGTGACCTCATTGATGCGCTGTCACATGTTCCGTTTGAACCGGCTGCCACCTATTACGAGGGTCTGGTCGCGTGGAACGTTATTTTCTACTTTGACGGCGCGGATAATCTCGGATGTCTGGACGACGGTCTCGCTCATCTGTATAAGGGAGAAGACTACACCGAAATAATCGGTGAACTGTTCGGCAACCTTGATGCGGCCGGTACCTGGTCCTGCACCGTTGGACCGAATTACAACGCCATCACGGAGCAGGCCCTTCTCGCCATCAAAAATCGCCGCCGTCCTATGCTGGAACTGAGAACCCGTCCCGATATGCCCGACCGTCTCTGGCAGATCGCCATCGACAACATCCGCTGTGGCTCCTGCAATCCTTCCTTTTATAGTGAGCAAGGCATCTATCGTATGCTGAAGAATCGTTTCCCGCATATTCCGGATGACGAACTGGCCATGTTTTGCGGCTGCGGCTGTACCGAGACCAACCTGCAGGGACTGACCCGCGCGGGCGGGACGGATGACAACATCCCGCTCCTTCTCATCCTGGAGCAGTACATGCACCAGCATCTGACCTCCGCCGCGACCTTCGAGGAATTCTACGAAGGTCTGTGCGCCGAGACCGAACGTCAAATTGACGTGCAGCTTGATGCCATCGTCGAACGTTACGACTACATGGCGAAATACCTTCCGAATCCCATCCGCACGCTGTTCACCGACGACTGCATCGAAAACGGGAAGGACTTCAATGCAGGCGGAGCGCGTTATACATGGACGCAGTCTTCAGACAGCGGACTTGTCAATGTAATCGATTCGCTCCTTGCTATCCGTGAGCTTGTTTTCCGCCAGAAACGCTTTACCGCGGAAGAATTTCTTGAGAAGCTCACAGCGGAAGATCCGGTCTTTTACCAGATTCTCCGTCAGTGTCCGTGTTTCGGAACCGATAACGACGATGCCGACGCGCTTGCCGCCGATTACGCCAAGCGTGTTTACATGGTCTACCGCAGCAAACCGCCCAAGAGCTTTGTGGACGCGTACATTCTTACCGAGCATCAGTTTCTCCGTTACGAAAGTGAGGGACTCCGGGTCGGCGCGACCCCGGACGGGCGCAAAAAAGGCGAGCCGACCTGCGATTCCATTGCCTCCATTCGAGGAAAAGCTGTCGAAGGCCCGACGGCGATGCTCAAGAGTGCGGCAAAACTCCCGCAGAACCTCGCCGACGGCATTTCGGTTCTGAACCTCACTTTGTCGAAGTCGTTTGTCGGTGACGCGCTGCGCGCACTGGTTGACGCTTATTTCGCAATGGGCGGTATTCAAGTACAGGTAACCTGCACGTCTATTGAGGAACTGAAGGACGCGATGGAGCATCCCGACCGTCACCGTGACCTTATTGTCCGTGTCGGCGGGTATTCCGATTACTTCGTCAACCTCTCACCGGCCCTGCGTCAGACCGTTCTGGATCGTAATATTCACGAACTCGGCGAAGCATAAAAATTCAAATTCAAAACGGTGTGCCGTCTGCGACACACCGTTTTTTCTATCCTTTCAGCCCGCTTTTGAGCAGTTCCAGCAGCGGACGGTCAACTTTCATGCCGTGATAGTCCTCATAGACGGTTCCGGGACGTCCATGATTGACCACACCGAACGATCCTTCAAAATTCCACAGCGAATATCCCCAGTTGTTTTCGTTGAATACCGTAATCAGATCGGTCAGCCAACGCATTGCAAGGTCGTTCTCAATCTTGTTGTAACAGCCAAACTCGCCAATATGGATCTTCGCACCAGCCGCTTCTACTTCCTTCCACGGTTTGTAATAATCCCGCAGACTCTGGATATCCACTTTCCATCCCGGCACCACTTCGCCCGGATACTCCGGCTTTGCAAAATCTGCCTTGACCCATTCCGCCTTGTAATGGCTTACCTGCATCGGAAAATACCCGCGTCCGCTGTGGATTGCACGAACGTCCGCAAGCTCAGGAAGGGCTGTCCCGCCGCCGTCAAATCCGTCAATTACAATTTCCCGTTCCGGATCAATTGCGTGAATCGCGTCAATGGTTGCGCGGATGACCCGCTCGTGATCTTCCCGGGAGCAGGGATGCGTCGGAGGTTGGTTGCTTGGTTCGTTCACAAGGTCAAAGCTCAGCAGTTCCGAGGAAATCCCGGCGTACCGTTTTGTGAACATCTCCCAAAGAAACCGGAAACCGTCGAACGCTTCCGCGTCGCGCCAGAGATTATGTTTTTCCCGCTCGGGCCAGTTGATGCAGTACCCCGGCGCACGGTGAATGTT
>JBJFGC010000243.1:0-12750 GCA_051892315.1 Eubacteriales bacterium | reverse complement strand
ATGATCCAAATGATTTTGCAACTGGCTCATTAAGTGATGAATTATATGAACAGTATTTTTCACCAGATTATGAGGCATTTGCAGCAGAGCATATTTCAAAAACTGGAGCTACGGCTACAGCTGATGAATTATTCCCTGAAAAAGACGATTTGACATATGCTGCACCTTCCATAGAAAATTTATATTTTTAAATTGTATATACTACACTATATTTTACATGATATTTTGTATTTTTTCAATAGGAAAATAAGGATTTTTCATAAAATTCACGACTTTTTTTGAGGAACATCATAATATCTGACCAATTGATATCTATAAATTCCCTTTAATATCTTTTTAATGGATATTATGGAATAAAACGGCAGTGTCCCAATAAAGAAAAGCCCGTTCTTCACGGGCTGCGGGAAAAACCTTATCTTCGGTACAGCAGGATGGTATAAATGTAGTACACCGCGTACAGTACACTCCCTATCACCATCAGCGTGTAGAAAAGGAACGGGGTGTTCCGGAAATGATCGTAGAAAAGCGCGGAGGCAAACAGAAAGAAGGTCAGACCCAGAAGCATTTCGGGCGTCATAAGATGGGTCGACGTATCGACCTTACGCACGAGAGTAACGATAAAATAGATAACGGAAAGCACAAAGAGTACACCGAACGCATACTTCAGAATCGGATGTACGTTCAGGTGGAAGGCAAGCTCCCGCGTAGCTTCCGCTTTCACAAAATCGAACAGGGAACCCATCACAAGATCCGCCAGGACGATGAGAAGGATGCGGAAAAGCACAATGCGTCCCGCCTCGTTCTTTCCGAGCGACGTCATCTTGTTCGCCTTGCTGTTGGTCATTTTATTTGATTTTGCCATATTCATCCTATCCTCGATTCCCCGCTATCCGGCAGAACCGTCTCCTTTCCAATGTGAAAAACTGAATTTTTAGGTCGAAAGCTCATAGTTACAGGACACACACGACAGAACAAACACAGGCGCGGTTTCGGTTCGCAGAATCCGTCTGCCAAGCCCCGTCATCCGCATCCCGCTCTGCGCTGCCATTTCCGCTTCCTCCGCGGAATATCCGCCTTCCGGTCCGATGAGGATGGACACGGTTTCCGGCGCACCGCAGGTTTTCAGCCATTCCGGCAGGGGCTCGGTTCCCTTTCCCTCATAACAAAAGAGGGGCAGGTCGGCGTGCGCGGCCTCCTCCAGCGCGTCCCGGAACTTCATCGGTTCGCGCACGACAGGAATTCGTCCCCGGCCGCACTGTTTGGCAGCCTCATAAACAATGCGCTGCCACCGTTCGAGCTTCTTCCGACTGTCAGCGGACCCCGGGTCCAGCTTCACCGTACAGCGGGCAGTCAGCACCGGCACAACAGCGCATGCGCCAAGCTCGGTGGCCTTCTGCAGGACGGTGTCAAACCGGTCGCCGCGCACAAGTGCCTGATACACGGTCGCACGGTACGGCGGTTCGCTTTCGGATGGCTTCACATCCCGTATCTGCAAAACAACCGGATTTCCGGCAGAGACGAGAACGGTTTCAAAGTCCCGTCCGGCCATATCGCAGACCGTAACGGTCTCGCCGGCCCGCATCCGAAGGACTTTCGTGATATGAACGGCGTCGTCGCCGCGGATGGCAATCGTTCCGCTCCGCCCGTCCGCCGCACAGTCAATTTCATCCGAAGGTACAAAAAATCGCGGCATCCGCTTCTTCTCCGAATCTGAACTTTCCCCCCTTGTACCTTTCACAAAAAAAGCGCAAAAAAGGGACTGTCAACATACTTGTATATTATACTATAAAAAAAGGAATTTGTCAAACAATTTTTTTGAATTTCCTGTTATTTTTCGCATTATACAGAAAATTTACAATTGGCAGGCCGTATGGGATGCGGAATCTCCGCGAGCGTCCCGCGGAAAATGTCCGGAATCCCTTACTGCCCCTTCCGCAGCTTCTCCAGAACCGCCGAAAACCCCTCCGGCAGAGGAACCTCAAACCGCATCTGCTCTCCTGTTGAGGGGTGCCGCAAAATCAGCGCAAACGCGTGCAGCGCCTGACCGTCCAAAAGCGGCGCATTGTGTTTTTCAAAGGGCGTTTTTCCGCCGCCGTAGACGGTGTCCCCGGCCAGCGGATGACCGGTGTAGGCCATATGAACCCGAATCTGGTGCGTGCGCCCCGTCTCCAAAACCGCTTCCGCATAGGTGAAACCGGCGTAGCGTTCCAGTACCTTCCAGTGCGTCACCGCATGGCGGCCGTCCCGTACAACCGCCATTTTCTTCCGGTCCACCGGATGACGGCCAATCGGTGCGTCCACGGTTCCGGCGTCTTCCTTCAGATTGCCGCAGACCAGCATCCGGTATTCCCGGTGCATCGAATGATCCGCAAGCTGCGCCGCCAGCGATACGTGCGCCGCGTCGTTTTTCGCCGCGCAGAGAAGCCCGGACGTGTCCCGGTCAATCCGGTGAACAATGCCCGGGCGGTGGACGCCGCCGATGCCCGAAAGCGAATCCCCACAGTGGTACATCAGCGCGTTCACCAGCGTTCCGTCCGGATGCCCCGGCGACGGATGCACCACCATTCCGCTCGGCTTGTTCACGACAATGATGTCCCCATCCTCGTAAACCACGTCCAGCGGAAGGTTCTCCGGCTTTGCGTCTCCTTCCTCCGTTTCGGGAAACTCGATTTCAATTCGGTCTCCAACCTTCGTTTTGTCCTTTTTCGCGCAGAGCTTCCCGTTCACCAGCACCGCGCCGTCAGCAATGAGCCGCTGAACCGCCGAACGGGACATTCCGCAGACGCCGGACAAATACGCATCCAGCCGTTCCCCTTCCCGCTCCGCGGTATAAAACGAAACGTTCTCAAGCTCCCCGTTCATTCGCTCTCCTTGTTTTCGTTTTCTTTCTTCTGTCCCTTTTTCTTTCTCTGTTCCCGCAGCTCCTGCCACAGAACCCCGATTACAAACATCCCGCAGCCAACGCAGACAAACGAGTCCGCCACATTGAAAACGTAAAAGTCAATGAACCGGCAGTCGATGAAGTCCACCACGTACCCGAGACGCACGCGGTCAATCATGTTTCCAATGCCGCCTCCGATGATCAACGCCGTCGCCGCGCGGAACCACCAGCTTTTCGGCTTTTCCCATAGCAGCCATACCAACAGCGCCGCAAGCCCGACAGCCGACAGGAGCATGAACACCCACCGGTGGTCGGCCAGCATTCCAAATGCCGCTCCCCGGTTTTCAACATACGTAAAATGCAGGATATTTTCAAGGACAGGATAGGTGTCAATCGCCGCAAGCCGCTCCACCGCGAAATACTTTGTCACCTGGTCAAGCAGGACGCACAGCGCTATAATTACAACCGTAATGATCATACCATCGATCCGATCCTTCAGAATTTTTTGTGCTTTTTGGGATTTTTCGGCGCCTCGGGCGCAACGGTAGGCTGACTGCGTATTTCCTTCACGTTTTCACTGCTCTTGGAATCCGCAAAAATAATGTTGAATTCATCGGTCAGGGACATTTCCCGCTTGGACTTGTCCTCGCGGAACAGCGAGTCCATCGCGCGGTATCCGTCGTCTTCCTCATCCTCCCCGATTTCTTCGTCGGCTTCCCCGTTCGCCTCCGCAGGCTCTTCTTCCTCTTCGTACGGACGATACTCATCGTACTCGTCGTATTCGTCGTCGTACGCACCGTAAGCGTCGTCCTTTTCCTCGTCCGTGTCAAGGTCTTCAAAGCCATCCGCCGGACGGAAATCGCTGGGAACATCCGCGTCGCCGGTCAGGCCGACCGCACTGCGGTTTTTCCAGTCAATGGCAAGAACGGGCGTATCCGCGTCGTCCGCGGTCTCGTCTTCATCCGCTCCGTCCACAGCGTCGGTGAATGCTCCGCTCTCATCGGTTCCATCGCCGATGTCCCCGTCGTCCGGCATTTCGCAGAACAGCTTATCCATAAACGAAAGATTGGCATGCTCCGTTTCCACGGGGTCTTCTTCCTCCCCGTTCTCCGGTGATTCCACGGACGGAGCTTCTTCCTCCTCAGTTTCCGGCTCCTCCAAAGCGTCCTCTTCTTCCTCCGGAAGCGTATCCTCCGCCTCCGGAACGCTTTCCTGTCCGTCGTCATCGCTGGCGTCGTCCTCGGCTTCGTCGCTATCCGCGGCGTCCGCGGATGCCGCTCCCTCCGGATATCTTCCGTCAATTTCTTCCATGAAACCGCGGGCCGCGTCGGTGATGCCCTCGATGGCGTCGAGGTGACTGTTGTACAGCCCGAACAGCTTTTCACGGAACGCGTCAATTTCTTTACAAATGCCGCGCGCCGTATCGTACACCCGCTGTGCGTCGTTTTTGTGGACTTCCGCTTCGGCTTTCGCTTCCGCGAGAATGGCCTCCGCACGGCACAGCGCCGCCTCGGTTTCCCGCTCCGCCTTTTCCTTTGCATCACGGACTATTTTTTCAGCGGCCTCGTTCGCCTCCTGTTCCGCTGCGGCGAGCAGGGCGCACTTTTTTTCCTCTGCCTCCCGCAGCAGCTTCGCAGCCGCCTCCCGTGCCGCCGGACCGACGGAATCCGCTGTTCCGGAATTTTTACGGTATTCGTCCAGCTTCTTCTGAGCAAGCGCCAGCTTCCGTTCGCTGTCGGCAGTGCGGCGCTCCAGCTTTTTATATTCCTCGTTCAGGTAGGCAATATAATCGTCGACTTCCTCCGGCGCGTACCCGCGAAGAACCTTCTGGAACGACTTGTTTCTGAAATCATGCGGCATGGTTTTCTCCTTAAATCTTATTTTGATCGAAGGGGCCAAAGTTTTATGCAGATCACTCAGCCTGCACGAAACCCTCTTCCTCTGCGAAAATTCCCCACTATACGTATTTTCTGCATTTGATTTTAAGACGGCCGCTGCGGGTTTGGCCGTCAGGTGCGCCGATAATGTATTTTCCCAGGCCGCGGACCGATAGGATATCTCCTTCCCGTACATCCGCGGAGACGTCGTCCGTCGGCTGATAGCGAAGCTCCACCAAACCATCGCGGATCATGTCCGCCGAGGCTTCGCGGGACTTTCCCGTCAGAGCGCGGACCACTCCGTCCAGACGGGCCGAGGACACGGTGATTTCCACGGTCTCAAACCGGCGCGGAAGCTCGTAGTCCGGCGCAACATCCCAAAGCTCCGTGCGCACGCCGTCCCGCCCGATTTTGCGCAGCTCCGCCACGAGGTACGGCGCGATTTTTTCCAGCACGAACACCAGAGCTTCCGCCTCGGACAGCACGACAATATCCCCGACGGTGCTTCGCTCGATGCCGAGCGAGAGAATGCCGCCCATGAAATCACGGTGGGTCAGCGACCGGAATCCGCTTCCGCGGATACGCAGCGCACGGATGGGAATTTCCTCCCGCAGATCCGGATTTGCCGCAAGGTGCGCGGCAAATGCGTCCCGGCGCGGAGTGTCCAGGGGCAGCGCGTGAGGAGGAGCCTCCTCGGGAAGATACCAGTCCGGTAAAAAAACCGCGGCACACCTTTCGGCTCCGCGGCATCCGCCCCAGAAAAAGCATCTGGCTATACCGCTGCCGCTCCGGGTGGTAAAATTGCTGTAAACCTCCGCGATTTCCGCGGGGCTCATAAAATCGGTCACGCCAACGGCGTACTCCGACTCGCGGAGCTTGTCCATCGCACGTGAAACCGCTGGATTGCTTGTCATCATCTGTTTTCCATTTTTCCTTCCGGATTCCGAGACCTATAGAAACATTTCAAGAATGGACAGAAGCAGAAAGGTAATAAAGAAGGACATGTCAATCGGCATTCCTTCAAACCACCCGAACCGCTCCAGCACCGCGCGCACCGGAAGAATGACCGGCTCCGTCACGGCGTAAAGAAAATTGACAACGGCGTTGTCCTCGTCAATGGGCAGCCAGCTTAAAATCGCGCGCGCAAGCATGAGAAGCTGAATGGCCGTGATGAGATAACGGACCGTAGCTGAAACAACATACAATACCTGATACAATTGCGTCCTCCGACGGATTTTCCTTCCAACTATTTTTCGGAAACTTACCGCGTTTTGATGATTCTCTGTAGTTTGGGCATACAAACAAAACCTGATCGCGTTTCCGCTTCAGTTTACATTTGTATATCGTTATGTACTGCCGCCGCGGCAGGGCGTGTCCGACGAATGTTTGTTCCGAAAAACGTCAATCCGTTTCAGTTAAAGTCAGAGAAATCCTCACCGGACGCTTCCTTCTGCTCCGGCTGGGACTCGCTGCGGCGGGGTGTGGGCTTGATTTTTGCTTCGTCCACGTCAACGTTCGAGGGAGCAATAATGTAGGCGCTCAGCGCGACCTTGCGGAGGGAACCGCCGATGGAATAAGCAACGCCGGACAAAAAGTCGATCAGCCGTCTGGACGTTTCCTTGTTGGTGTTTTCCAGATTCAGCAGAACCGTACTCTTGTTGAGCAGGTGATTGGCAATCTGCGAAGCGGTGTCGCTGTCATAGGTCTTGGGACGGACAACCTGCATTTTGATGTTCGAACCGGAAAGTCCGATGCTTCCGCCGCCCGGCATCGGCTGCGTGCCCATACCTGCGCCGTTCATGCCGCCCATCGGCTGTGCGCCGATCTGCTGCGTATTGCCCATACCCATGCCGCCGGCTACCTGGACATCATCGTCCACGCCGCCTTCGTCGTAGCCGTTGTCGAACCCCTGGTAGTAATCGTCATCGTAGGAATCATCGTAAGTATCGTTCGTGCCTGTCACCTTTTTGATACGATCCATAAGTCCCATATTGAACCTCCGTACTGCCTCTCGGCAGAGTAATCACTGAATTTATGTTTTTCAAAAACCAAAATACCGTGCGTCCGTTGTCCCCGCGGGGAATCAGACGTACGTTCGGGAACCAAAAATCGCGCTTCCGACGCGGACCATGGTCGAGCCTTCCTCAATCGCGCATTCAAAGCTGTCGCTCATTCCCATAGACAAAATAGGCTCTCTTATATTATGCGTTTTTTTTACGAAAAAGTCAAGAAATATTCTGTAAGATTCTCTAAAATATTTGCGAAATTCGTCATTTTCCGTGCATTTTGGCGCCATGGTCATCATGCCGCGCAGTTCCAGCGACGGAAAAGCGGAAATCTGTTCCGCAAATTCGTCAAATTCCGCCGGAGAAACGCCGGTCTTGGCTTCCTCCATCCCGATGTTGACTTCGACCAGAATCCCCTGCCGAACCCCAAGACGCGAGCAGCGCCGGTCGATTTCCTCCGCCAGGCGGATGGAATCAACGGAATGAATCAGACCCGCGCGTCCGGCGACGTACTTCACCTTGTTGGTCTGCAGGTGGCCGATGAAGTCCATCCGCGCGCCCGCCGCCGTGACGGCGTCGTACTTGGCCGTAAACTCCTGCGCGTGGTTTTCCCCGCACAGCCGCAGTCCGTCGTGCTCGACGAGGAATGCAATGTCCTCCGCAGGAACGGTCTTGGAGGCGGCCAGAAGCGTCACCGGCGCATTGGTGCCGCGCCGCGCCTTCGCGTTTTCGATTTTTTCGAGGACACGCATGTAATTGTCGTGCAGCTCGCTTTGTCTCTCTGTCATTCTCCTGCCCTTCTTTTCCTTGTTCAGTTTCGATCGTCGACCGTCTTGCCGGTATACAGCTCCGTGCCGCTCACCACCACGATGTCGTTCTGTGCAATCCACGGATAGATCTCGTCGTTGAGGTCGTTGATTTCAATGCGGTTTCCGTTGTCGTCCAGCTTGTAGGTCCCGTCGGCGTTCTGCTCGTATTTCATACTGTCCGGCTTGCCCGAGCAAATGACCGTACCGTCGTTATCGTACAAAATGTAGATGCGCCGGAATTCGATGGTCACCTGATTTTTCACATATACTCCCTCAAAGCCGTCGACCACACGCACCGCCGAGGAGGGGATTTCGTATCCGGTATATTCCGCCGTGACGATATCCACGGGCTGCATCCGTGTGTAGTCGAAGTTGACGGGCATTTTTCCACACCGCAGGACGACCACAGCACGTTCTCCCGGTGTTTCAGGGATGATGCGGTACAGCTCCATGTCCAGCGTTTCCCCGCTGTAACGGAACATCACGCTGCAGGTGTACCGGTCAACCAGACCGGCGGCGTCCGTTTTGTCCATAAGGCAGGCGATGTACCATTTGTAGTCCGACACAAGCGTCCCGACGCACAGACCGCTTTCTGTCTCCGGCTCAGCCTCCGTTTTCTGAAGAAAATCGTCGAAGGTCATGCTGTCGATGGCTGCGGAAGAAAAGATGCTCTCGTAACCATCCCAGCCTGAAAAATAATACCCGGCGCTTGGGCTGTAAACCGTTTCCAAGCATGCGCCCAGTGTGGCGCGCAGGGAGGCTTTTTCGCCTTCCAGCATGGCGATGTGCGAGCTGTAATCGGTGATTTCGCCGGTCAGAATCGCCCGTTTTTTGATGCTGACGAGCAGCTTGGTGCGCAGGGAAAGCGCGTCAACGTAGCTTCCCTCCTCACAGTAGGAACGGATGGTGAAAAGCTCACTGTAAATGTCCGCGTCCAGCCCCGCCGTACTCTGTACCGAGCGGTTGTCGGAGCGGTTTTTCTCGAGAAGCGCAATCTGCTCGTCCAGCTCGTTCAGACGGGCTTCCGTGTCCGGCGAGGAGTTCGCGTAGACGTCTGCGATTTTGCTGTAGATGGACACATGCGCGCCGTCCCGCACCGCCGGCGCCACGCTTCCCGCCGAAACGCCCGAGGCAAAAATCGCCTTCTCGTCGCGCATAAGATACGCGTAGGCGGTGACGGTCCGGGATACGCTCGTGGGCACGGCGTCCACCAATTCCAGTCCGGGCGAAAACCGCCCGATCATATGGTACGCCAGATAAACAATAATCCCAAACGCCAGCGCCGCCGCCAGCACATACAGTCCGATGCGCATGAGATAACTTTTGTCAAAGGTTGCCTGTTTTTTCATGTTCATTTTGTGTGAGGCGGAGTTTTTAAATGGAGGAAAGCTTTTTTCACAAAAGTTCCCCCCCGCGAGCTTATTGTATTATTATAACACATTTCCGGTGAAAAGAGAGAACTTCTCACAATTATTTACAATTATTTAACCGGCACGACAACGACAGCCTGCGTTCCCATGCGATGATGCGCACGCGCGGCCTTTTCTGACGGATAAGCGGTATTTTTGTCGGCCAGCGGGTCGTTGAAGATGTACGTTCCCTCTCCGTAGCCGACAAGCAGGAGACAATGCATCGGTGCCATCCACGTGTACGGTTCCCCGGTTTCCGGAAGAAGCCACGTCCGGTAAGGATACGGCTCCGCCATCGCCATGGTCGCAAAGACAATCACCGGAAGACCCCGGTCGATGTAATTCCGACACAGGACATCGAGCGTCTGCCCGTACAGTTCCCGCACCTCGTACGTCTCACAGCCGTCCAGATAGGTCCGGAGACCGCGGCTCAGCGCGGGCGCAAAGCAGCCCCAGCCGGAGTCATCCCGCGGGTCGCCGGGATAAACATACTGCGGATCGGCTCCGTACCATACGCCGTCCCGTTCCACCGGCGCCGGCGCCGTCGGCAGACAGCGGTCGATAAAATCGTCCGGCGACGCGTCAAAGCCAAGGTAGCGCAGCAGCATCACCGCTGACACGCTTTCACAGCCGTTCGGGTATTTTTCCCGCTGGTCGATGAACGGGCAGTCAAGAATTTTCGTCATTCCCCTTCTCCTTTCCGCCGGAATTCCCTTCCTTTTCGAACTCCTCAAGGCGGAACAGTTTTTCCGGACGGATGACCGCCGTTCCATCCCCGTCAAAGCCGGCACGTCCGAGCGCGAGAAACTCACCCCGGTTCCGGATACGCACAAGCTGTCCCTCGTCAAACGCCGTCTTCAGCTTTTTCTGATACAGACTCGTCCCCCCGCGGACCAGCTTCGCGTAATAATCCGGCACGTTCACCTCCGGCAGATCCAGAAACAGCTCCTCCACCGGACGCGGCAGAGCCAGCCGCTCCTCCATGGTCATCCCGTCCAGGGTTTCCACAGTCACAGCGCCGTCCAGCGTGAACGGGCCGCTCCGTGTACGCACAAGGGAGGCCATCGCCGCGCCGCAGCCGAGCTTTTTTCCGATATCGCTGCACAGCGTCCGTATGTACGTTCCCTTCGAACAGGCGACCCGCATGGAATACAGGTCGTCCGCCTTTTTTTTCGCGTCAATGGCGTAGATTTCGATGTCCCTGGGCTTCCGCTCCACTTCCCCGCCCTCTCTGGCAATGTCCACAAGCTTACGTCCGCCCACTTTGATGGCGGAATACATCGGGGGAACCTGTGAAATTTTCCCAACAAACGACGCGCAGGCCGCGAGAACGCTCTCCTCCGACGGAAGGCAGTCCGAACGGGTGAGCACCTCGCCCGTGACATCCTCCGTATCGGTGGTGAGACCGAGCTTCATTTCGCAGACATACTCCTTATCGTGTGCCATGAGGTAATCCGACGCCTTTGCCGCCCGTCCGAGCAGAACCGGCAGAACACCGGTCGCCATCGGGTCCAGAGTTCCCGTATGGCCGACGCGGGAAGTGTCGTACAGCTTGCGTATGGACGAGACAATCCGGTGGGACGTCACGCCCGGGTGCTTATTGATGACAAGAACGCCGGAAATGGTGTCCGCTTTTCGTTTTCCCATGTTTTATTCGCCTTTCGCTTTCCGGATGGCTGCTCCGAAGGCCTCCGCCATGCGCGCCATCGCCTCCTCGGGCGTATCCGCCGCAATCGTACAGCCTGCCGCCCGGACGTGACCGCCGCCGCCGAAGGCAGCACAGACGGCCGCGCAGTCGATTTCCGCGTTCGCGCGGGACGAAACCTTGTACTGCGTCGGGTCGTCGGCGAGCTGGCGGAGCGAAAGGCCGATCAGCACGCCCTCCACGCCGCGCGGCGTATCGACGATATTGCCGATTTCCTCCTCCGTCAGTCCGGCGTCGGCCAGCATCTGCTGGGTAAACAGCACCGCGCCGAGGCGGCCGTTTTCGTAAAAACGCAGATTCTGGATGGCGAGCATCTGAGCGGTCAGTTCCTTCAGCGTCCGCTGACCGAACAGGGAACGGCACACCTCCGCCGCGTCCATGCCGCCGTCGTCGGCAGCGCGGATTTCGCGGACCAGCTCCGCAGCCGCCTCATGCGTTTCCGGCGTGGTATTCGAGAACTTGAAGCTGCCCGTATCGGAAACAATCGCCGCGTACATCCGCCGCGCCGCTTCCGGCAGGGAACCGATGACGCCGCGTTTTTTGAGCTCCGTATAAATTTGATAGAGAATTTCCCCGGTCGCGGAGGCAGTCGGCTCGATGTAATTCGGCGCGAACGCCTCTCCCATCCCGTGGTGGTCAATCATCAACGAAATCCGGGGAATCAGCACGGAAAGCGAACCGAGCTGCCCGGGAGAAGCCACGTCCACGGAAAGGATGCGGTCGAAGGCGCTGATTTCCGGCCCTTCCGGATCAATGTGCAGGTCATATGGCTCCTCCCCGTTCCCATCGTCCGGAAGCAGGCGGTCACTCGCCAGAAACCGCAGACGCTTCGGCAGCTCGTTCGCGCAGGCCACGCGGGCTGTTCCGCCGCAGGCTAAAATGATCTTCCGCAGCGCAAACGCAGAGCCGATGCAGTCACCGTCCGGATTGACGTGACAGAGAATCAGCGCATTTTTCGTCTGCGCGATTTCATCCGCGAGGTACGCGAGCGAAACCTTCTCATACTCCGCCGCCGGAGCTTCCATCACCGCGTCCTGCTGCTTCTCCTTCATCGCTTCATTCATCGCCGTCTTCCTCCTGTTCTGCTTCTGTTTCCGTATTGCTCTCCTCCTGTGCGATGGAGCGGAGCAGACGGGAAATTTCCGCGCCGTGCCGGACTCCCTCGTCCTGAACGAAGGTCAGCTCCGGCGTGATGCGCAGGTTCAGCCGCTGGGCAAGCTGAGAACGCACGAACGGAACGGCGGATTTGAGCCCCTTTTTCAGCTCCTTTTCGTCGTATTCGCCGTACACGGAATAATAGATCTTCGCAAACTTGAGGTCGGCGGAAACGTCGGAATTCATGACGGTGAGCATCACGCCGGAGACACGCGGGTCCTTGATTTCACGGATAATCTGCGCACATTCAGCGGTTACCGCGTCATTGATACGATTTTTTCTGTATTTTGCCATAAAATTTGTTTGTCCTTTCTTTGATCGGCTGGTCAGGAAAGCCGCAGGAATTCGTCCGCGATCACGTCGGTGACCATCTGCCGTGCCTCGTCGGGGCGGAGGGTCGCTCCCGTCATTCCGACGCCGTGTTTCGCGGCAATTTCATCGGTATAATTGTCGAGGAGATAGATGTGCGTATCAAACCAGTCCATTCCGTAATAGAAAACCGTCGGAAGAAAGACAGGATCCGCGACGCACAGTCCGCCGTTTCCGTCCCCGACGATATGGAAGGTGAACATTCCGCCGACCTGATTCATCGGCCACGCCATGCCGGAGAAGAAATTTCCGAGCGAATAGACGCAGATGACCCGGCCGCGCTCGGTTTCAATCCATTCGATGGGCTGGAGGCAATGGGAATGGTGCCCGATGATGGCGTCCGCTCCGTTTTCGGCAAACAGGACGGCCAGGCGGCGTTGTTCGTCGGTGGGCGTGAAGGTATTCTCAATTCCCCAATGGACCGACACAAGAACAAAGTCCGCGGCCTCCCGCGCGGCCTCCAGATCGGAAAGGATGCGCTCGTCGTCGAGGTATGGAATCACAATCGGCGAGGACGCACTTTTGACCAGGCCGTTGGT
>JBJFGC010000242.1:0-3112 GCA_051892315.1 Eubacteriales bacterium | reverse complement strand
ATTTGTTCAAATTTTTTGCTTAATCTGCACGACACCCTGCCCCTGCTCCTTTTTGGAAAGTTTTTGAGGGTGGGGGTGCAGGGGGGAGGGTACTTTTTTCAAAAAGTACCCTCCCCCCGCAAACTCACAAATTTTATATGCTTTTGCCGTATAATCAGGTACCTGACATATTGACAATCCGTTTCTAATGTGCTATAATAGCATCAGAAAAAATCAGGTACCTGATCAACAAAGGAAGGAAACACCATGAAAACATTGGAGGAGGAAATTTTGCAGATGCTTGGAGCGCTGAACGCGTTTTCCAAGCGCGGTCCGCATCCGCCGCCACCGCCGGGTCCCCATGAGGGGGAAGAGAAACCGCCTTCTTTGCCGCCGCGCGGCGAGGGACGGGGACGGCTGATGGGCTTTCTCAATGACCACGGAGAGATGAGCCAGACACAGCTTGCCACGCACCTGGACATTCGGCCGCAGTCGCTGTCGGAGCTGATCGCGAAAATGGAGAGCGACGGACTGGTCATGCGAAGACAGTCGGACGAGGATAAACGGCAAACGCTCGTCTCGCTCACGGACCTCGGACGCTCCAGAGTCGAGACATTCCGCGAAAATCACCGCAGACGCGCGGCGGAATTTCTGGAACCGCTGACTGCAGAAGAAAAAATCGCTCTTGCAGCCATCCTGCGGAAACTGATTGACGCAAAAAAAGAGGAAGAACAAACAAAAATTCTTCCCGAACGATAATTTTTTCATTCGGAGGTAATGATTATGGGACCAGGATCAGGAGGACCGGGAGGACCCGGCGGAGCAGGCGGACCGTTCATGGGGCGCCGCGAAAAAATGATGGAGAAAATGAAGGAGCCGAAGCCGAAGTCCATCCGCGAAGTTCCCGGCTATCTCTACCGGCTCATCACCAAATTCTTCTACCGCTTGTTTTACATCTTCCGTCTCGTGTGGGACACCCGCCCGTGGATTCTCTTTTATATGATTTTCATGGCGATCTTCAACGGGATTACACCTGTTATCAGCGCAAAAATCGGCGCTATGCTTCTCAACGCGCTCGCCTCCGCCTTTACGGCTGTGACCTCCGGCGGAACAAGCGAGTTCGACCTCGTGATGAAAATCCTCATCCTGCGGTTTGCCTACAACTTCATCACCGGCCTGGTGAACCGCGTCAGCAACATTCTCAACAACATTTCCAGCGAACTTGTCGTCAACCACGTCAACCTGAAGATTATGGGCAAAGCACGCGAGGTCGACCTCGCCAGCTTCGACCTGCCGGAATTCTATGAAAAATTTGAAAACGCCAAGCGCGAAGCCGGCAACCGCCCGATTCAGATTCTCAACGCCAACTTTACCATCATCAGCACCATCATCAGCATGGCGTCCTTCATTGTCGCGCTCGTGAGCGTCAGCCCCGTCGCGCCGCTGATCATTATCGCCATGAGCATCCCCACCGCCATCATCAATTTCCGTTACCGCACCAAAAACTTCTGGTACATGCGCCGCCATTCCAAGGAGCGCCGCCAGATGAACTACTACTCCAACCTGATGACCGACAAGGACATGGTCAAGGAAATCCGCCTGTTCAACCTCTCCGACCTGTTCATCGGCCGCTACAGCGACACCTTCAAGGTCTATTTCCGCGGCCTGAAAAAGCTGTTCGTGGAGGAAGGCGTGCTGCACATCTGCATGACCGTTATCACGACCACCATCAACTGCGCTCTGTTCCTGTTCATTGCGAAGGGAGTCTGCGAGGGACGCTATGAGGTCGGCGATTATTCGTTCTATACCGGCGCGCTCAGTTCCATTTCCAACGGCATCGGCACTCTGATCAGCACGACCGCGTCGATTTATGAGGGAACGCTGTTCATTGACAACCTCATTTCCTTCATGAACGAAAAACCCACCATCGTTCCCCTGCTTGCCGAACCGCGCCGTGTCCAGCATCACACCGGCCACACCATCGTGTTCGAAAATGTCTCTTTCGTTTACCCCGGCACCGAGCGGCGCGTCATCAACAACGTCAGCTTCACGCTCGACCCGGGCGATACCTGCGTTCTCGTTGGTCTGAACGGCGCAGGCAAAACGACACTCATCAAGCTGCTCACCCGTCTGTACGACCCGACCGAAGGACGCATTCTTCTCGACGGTCACGACCTCAAGGAATACGCAGTACAGGATTTGTATTCGATGTTCGGTATTATCTTCCAGGACTTTGGCAAATATGCCGTAAACGTCCGGGAAAACATCCAGTTCGGCCAGCTTGACCGTGACGCAACCGAAGAGGACGTGATCACCGCGGCAGAGCAGTCCTCCGCAGATCAGTTCATCCGGAACCTGCCGGACCAGTACGACACGCCGCTGATGCGTTACTTTGAGGAAAACGGCATTGAGCTGTCCATCGGTCAGTGGCAGAAGCTGTCCATCGCGCGCGCGTTCTACAGCGATTCGGACGTCATCATCCTCGACGAACCGACGGCCAGCCTGGACGCCATCGCGGAGCAGGAAATCTACAACCAGTTCGACCGCCTGCGCAAGGATAAGACCACCATTTTCGTCTCGCACCGCCTCTCCAGCGCAACCGTGGCGAACAAAATCATCGTCCTTGAGCAGGGTTCCGTGGTTGAAATCGGCAACCACAGCGAACTCATGAAAAAACACGGCCTCTACTACGACCTGTTCTCCACGCAAGCCAAACGCTACATCACCCCCATCGACGGCAAGTCCGCCGAGGAATTCATGAGTGATGAATCCATGAATTTGGAGAAGAAGAGACCACCGGAAAACTTTTCGGATAGAAGGCTTCCCGAATTGATGAAATAAACGCAGATTCCCATAGCAAAAGCTGGCTGCAAATCGTTTGATTGACAGCCAGCTTTTTCTCAATTGGGATATTTATGAGGGAAATTCCAAGGTTTTTATAAATCACGTGAGGGGGGGATTCGCGGGGGAAACTTTTGTGAACAAAAGCTTTCCCCCGCACCCCCTTCAAAAAACTTTAAAAATGGGTAGAAGAACAAAGTTTGTGCAAACTTTATGTTGGATTTGCACTGCACCTTATCCATTCATTTTTTTGAAAGTTTTTGAGGTGGGGTCCGGGGAGGGGCTTTTTCGG
>JBJFGC010000241.1:0-3126 GCA_051892315.1 Eubacteriales bacterium | reverse complement strand
TCGGATGCTTGAGGGCATGATGATCGCGGCTTATGCCGTACAGGCGAATGAAGGATATATCTATGTCCGTGCAGAGTATCCTCTGGCCGTACGGAGACTTCAGACTGCGATCGCACAGGCTGAAGCCTACGGTCTCCTGGGAGACCGTATCCTGGGCACGGATTTTTGCTTTCATCTGCATATCAATCGAGGAGCCGGGGCGTTTGTCTGCGGCGAAGGTTCCGCCTTGACAGCCTCTATTGAAGGAAAAAGAGGCATGCCGCGGGTGAAACCGCCAAGAACTGTGGAAAAGGGCCTGTGGGGGAAGCCAACGGTGCTGAATAACGTGGAGACCTACGCAAATGTACCGATGATCCTGAAAAACGGCGCAGAGTGGTACTGCGGGATCGGAACGCCTGACAGCCCGGGAACCAAGGCGTTTGCCCTTACCGGCAATGTCAGGAACACCGGACTCATTGAGGTTCCGATGGGCATGACATTAAGAGAAATCGTCTATGACATTGGCGGCGGCATCAAGGATCAGAAAAAATTGAAGGCAGTGCAGATCGGCGGACCTTCCGGCGGTTGTCTGACGGAAGCGCAGATGGACAGCAAAATGGACTTTGATTCCCTGACGAAAATCGGAGCCATGATTGGCTCCGGCGGGTTGGTCGTCATGGACGAAGATTCCTGCATGGTAGAGGTCGCGAGGTTTTTTATGAACTTTACGCAGCGGGAAAGCTGCGGCAAATGTGTTCCGTGCCGGGAAGGAACCAAGCGGATGCTGGAGATACTGGAGCGAATCGTGGAAGGGAACGGTCAGGTCGGCGATCTGGATGACCTGGAGGAACTGGCAGATATGATTGAAAATACGGCGCTGTGCGGTCTTGGAAAAAGCGCACCCAAACCGGTGATCAGCACGATCCATGCCTTCCGTGAGGAATATGAGGAACATATCCTGTATAAAAAGTGCCGCGCAAAAGTATGTTCCAAGCTGAAAGTCTATAAGATCGATGAAAACAAATGCAAAGGATGCTCTAAGTGTGCAAGGAATTGCCCGGCAAACGCAATTACCGGGAAACCCAAGACGCCTTATGTAATCGAAAACGAGAAATGCATCAAATGCGGCACCTGCCTGGACAACTGTGCATTTCATGCGATTTTTACGGAATAGTGGGAGATAGAATTATGGGAACGATGATGATCGATGGACGGCGCGTGGAATTCACGAATGAACCGAATGTGTTGTCTGTAATTCGAAAAGCAGGAATTGATATACCGACCTTGTGCTATCATTCAGAATTATCAATATACGGAGCATGCAGGTTGTGCACGGTGGAAAACGACCGTGGAAAGACGTTTGCCTCCTGCTCCGAACAGCCAAGAGATGGTATGGTGATCTATACAAATACGCCGAGGCTCATGCATTACCGAAAGCTGATTTTGGAACTTCTTCTGGCGGCCCATTGCAGGGACTGCACAACCTGTATCAGAAGCGGCGAATGTCATTTGCAGAACCTGGCCCACAGAATGGGAATCCACAAGGTACGCTTTGAAAACACAAGAGAGCAGCAGCCGATCGATATGAGTTCTCCTGCCATCGTGCGGGACCCAAACAAGTGTATCCTTTGTGGAGACTGTGTCCGAATGTGCGATAACGTTCAGGCTGTCAACGCGATCGATTTTGCTTATCGCGGTACGGATGCGCTGGTCACGCCCGCATTCAATAAATCGATCGCGGAAACAAATTGCGTGGGGTGCGGTCAGTGCCGGGTCGTCTGTCCGACCGGTGCAATCACCATCAACACGAATGTAGACGCTGTATGGAAGGCAATCGCAGATAAAAATACGAAAGTCATTGCGCAGATCGCGCCGGCTGTCCGGGTAGCGTTGGGGGATCAGTTTGGAATGTCAAAAGGTGAAAATGTCATGGGCAAACTGGTTGGCGTGCTTCATCGCATGGGCTTTGACGAGGTTTATGATACCGCCTACGGAGCAGACCTGACTGTGATCGAAGAAGCCAAGGAATTTCTGGAGAGACTGACTTCCGGAGATAAACTTCCGCTCTTTACGTCCTGCTGTCCTGCGTGGGTGAAATTCTGTGAAACAAAGTATCCGGAATTCGCTCCGAATTTGTCCACCTGCCGTTCTCCCCAGCAGATGTTTGGCGCGGTGATAAAAGAATACTATAAAGACCCGGAGATCAACGGAGGCAAAAGGATCGTATTGGTATCTATCATGCCATGCACCGCGAAAAAGGAAGAGATTCTGCGACCGGAGTCCAGAACGAACGGGAAACAGGATGTGGATTATGTATTGACAACGATTGAAGTTGCGGAAATGATCAAAAGATCTGGCATCGTGTTTGACAAGGTGGATATTGAGGCAGCAGATGTTCCGTTCGGTATCGGGTCGGGAGGCGGTATCATCTTCGGTATATCCGGCGGCGTAACAGAAGCTGTCCTGCGCAGGCTTCAAAAAGGACACAATCGTGTGGATATGGATGCGATCAAGAACAGTGGCGTCCGGGGGGAAGACGGCGTCAAAGAGCTGACCTTTGATTACAACTGCAGAACAATAAAAATAGCTGTCGTGAGCGGCCTGGCAAATGCGGAACGATTGCTTCAACGTATCAGGAAGCAGGAAGTTTACTATGATTTTGTGGAGGTTATGGCCTGCAGAAGAGGCTGCATCATGGGCGGCGGGCAGCCGGTCAACGCCGGAGTGCGGACAAAGGAAGCGCGCATGAAAGGCCTCTATGATACGGACATCAACACCCAGATCAAGAAATCCAATGAAAACCCAATGGTATTATCCCTGTATGATACGCTTTTGAAAGGAAAGGAGCATGAATTGCTGCATCGGAATTTTCACGGGTAAAGGCAAGGAAACTGCGGGAAACGTTGTAGAAGTGTAGTACAGAGACCCTAAAAAAGCCTCTCATCAACGCAGCCAGTGCTTTCGGGCACTGGCTGCAAAAAAAGACGGCTGCGTCCATTGAGGAAGCAGCCGTCTTTCAGCATCATCTGCGTACCATTTCAAATGAATACCACAGAAATGGGATACACCGATCCAAATGAAGTGGAAGGCTTATACTAGAACCTAATAAAAAGCTTGAAAAGCTTTTTATAGCGCAAAGCGCGTCAG
>JBJFGC010000240.1:0-3127 GCA_051892315.1 Eubacteriales bacterium | reverse complement strand
GTTTTTGAGGATGGGGTTTGGGGAAGGAACTTTTTTCAAAAAGTTCCTTCCCCATAAATATTCCCCCGAAGTACATACAGGAGAAACATCATGAAACAAACCATTGAATCCATCCGTTCCCTCGCTCCTTCGTACGGCAGCATTCCGTTCTGGAGCTGGAACGACAAACTGGAAGAACCCGAACTCCGCCGCCAGATCCGCGACATGAAGAAACTCGGCATGAACGGCTTCTTTATGCACGCGCGCGGCGGTCTGGAAACCGAATACCTCTCCGACGAGTGGTTCGACTGCATCAACGTCTGCGTGGACGAGGCGCGCAAGCTCGGGATGGAGGCCTGGTCCTACGACGAAAACGGCTGGCCCTCCGGCTTTGCGGGCGGTGAACTGCTCAAGGACAAAAAGAATTTCGCCCTTGCCGTGGAACACAAAGACGGTCCCTTCCCGGAATTGAATGAGGACATCATCGCCGTTTATCGGAAGAACGCCGACGGCAGCTTCACCCGCGTGACCGAAGACGTCGGCGACCCCGAATACCTCATTCTCTATAAGCGTTACGACGAAAGCTACGTGGACACCCTCGACGGTTCCATCACCGACAAGTTCATCGAAGCCACCCACGAGGAATACAAAAAGCGCATCGCCGCCGACGATTTCGGTTCCGGCAAACCCATGCCCGGCTTCTTCACCGACGAGCCGCAGTACTACCGCTGGGGCAACCCGTATTCCAACACCCTTCCCGGGGAATTCCGGAAGGCGTACGGTTACGACCTCCTCGACAAGCTGCCCGCTGTCTTCTTCGACTTCGACGGCGCGGACAAGTTCCGTTACGACTACTATCTCCTCATCCATAAGCTGTTCATCAACAACTTCATCAAAAAAATCTACGACTGGTGCGAAGCAAACGGCGCGGAAATCACCGGACACGCGGTTGAAGAATCCTCGCTCGGCGGACAGATGATGTGCATCGGCGGCGTCATGCCCTTCTATCAGTACGAACATATCCCGGGCATCGACTACCTCGGACGCGGCATCGCGGACGACATCGCTCCGAAGCAGCTCGGCAGCGCATGCGCACAGCTTGGACGCAAAAAGGCCATTTCCGAAATGTTCGGCTGCTGCGGCTGGGACGTTTCCCCGACCGAACTCAAGCGCATCGCGGAGCTCCAGTACGCAAGCGGCGTCAACCTCATGTGCCAGCACCTCTATCCGTATTCCGAACGCGGTCAGAGAAAGCGCGACTACCCGCTCCACTATTCCGAGCACAACCCGTGGCAGGCGAAGATGAAGGAGTTCGACCACTATTTCAACAACCTCGGCGCGGCGCTCGCACAGGGCGAAGAATACGCTCCCATTCTGGTGCTCCATCCCATCCACGGCGCGTACTGCAAGTATAAGAAGAACACGGATTCCCTTCACGACATCGAAGGCAAATTCTTCGAGCTGTCCCGCCTTCTCGGCGAAAACCAGATTCCGTACCACTACGGCGACGAATGGATGATAGCGGACATGGCCGAGGTCGTGGGCGATACCATCCGACTCGGATGCTGCACCTACCGCGCGGTCATTGTTCCGTTCACCTATTCCCTGGACCGCACCACCGTCGAACTTTTGAAAAAATACAGCGAAAACGGCGGCAAGGTATGGCTGTTTGCGGACGTTCCGCCGTACATCGATGGGGAAGCCGCCGACCTGTCCTGGCTGAAATCCACCGTTACCTTTGACGACCTCATGGCCATGCGGGACGTTGTCATCACAAAGAACGGCCAAAAGGTTCCTCAGATCCGGAAAATGACCCGTGTGATCGGAGACGAACGGCTGGTATACCTCACCAACGTCCGCACCGACGCGCTCTATCCGGTGAAAGTCACCCTTCCGGCAGGCAAATGGGCCGCGCTGAACATGGACACGCTGGAAACCGCGCCGCTCTGCTTCACGGAAACGAATGGCATGGTGGAAGCGACGCTTTCCTTTGCGGACGGTCAATCCTACGTACTCGTTTCCGGCGCAGACCTTCCCGATACCGCGTCCGCGGCGGATCCGAAGCCGGTAAACGACTTTATCCCCGTTCCGCGCACCGTTGCCCTCACAAAGCCGGTGGACAACGTGATGACGCTGGATATCGCGTCCCTCTCGAAGGACGGCGTGACGTACGACGAACCGCTGTCCGTGATGGGCATCAAGGACAACCTGCTGCGTGAGCGTTACGACGGCCGGGTATGGCTGAAATTCACCTACGAAGCGGATGATGTTCCGGCGAACCTGCGCGTGGCGGTTGAGCCGATGTACGAGCGCGTTCTCGTCAACGGTGTGGAAGTGGTTCCGGAAAAGGACAAGCCGTGGTTTGACCGCTCCTTTGCGACGGCGGACATTGCGGCGCTGACGAAGGTGGGGACGAACGAGATTGTCATTGAAGTGAACCACCATCAGCGGGACTACGTATACTACGTTCTCTACAGCGGCGTTTCGGAATCGCTGCGGAACTGTCTCGTCTTTGACGTGGAAATCGAGAACATTTACTTAATCGGCGACTTTGCGCTCCGCTGCAACGGAGAATTCACCGACAGTGTCCGTTCGTCCGTTCTCTACGACGGCGGATTCACGCTAGTGGCGCAGCCGAAGGTGGTTCCGGCCCGCGATATTGTCCGCGGCGGCTTCCCGTTCTACGGCGGCGAAATCTCGACGAAGTTCACCTACCGTTACGCTCCCGGCAAGGCGACGGTTCTCAAGCTGGACGGCCGGTTTGCGACGGCGGACATCACTGTAAACGGCACTTTCGCGGGCACCATGCTGTTTGAACGCACGCTCGATCTCGCAAAGTGGCTGAACGAGGGGGACAACGACATTGAAGTCACTCTCTGCAACTCCATGCGCAACGCCATGGGTCCGCACCACCGCAGCGATCCCGAGCCGTACGGTGTTGGTCCCGGGACCTTCTCCTTCGAGAAAGAATGGAATGGTCGTGAATGCCGCGGTTATGTGGAGCGGTATGCGTTTGTCCGGTACGGGATGAAGAAGTAATGTTACAGGAGGTGGGGGGTTTTTGGGTGTTTGGTTCTTGGGGCTCTGCCCCAAACCCCGCTTAGGGACCTTTTGAGGAAAGTGTCCCTCGAGGTTACTTCGTAACCTC
>JBJFGC010000239.1:0-3142 GCA_051892315.1 Eubacteriales bacterium | reverse complement strand
TTTTATGTGTATATTATAAATAGAACGGAAGAATTTGTCAATAGGAATCCCAATCCTGTACGGAAATTGCAGAAGAAAAACAAAATGATAGGATTTTGATATTTTGTGGTCGTTTTTATCATGTAATTCTGCCGCATATCCATTATAATGAACACATACTTCGCACGAAGCGCGAAACGAAAACAAAACTGTGGGTGAGAGACCCAAAATAAGAAAGGATTTGTTATGGAAACAAAATTTGAAGCCACATTTGAATCCCTGTACAACTACACAGTACCGGCATGGTTCAGAGATGTGAAATTCGGTATCTGGAGTCACTGGGGACCGCAGTCCGTTCCGATGTACGGGGACTGGTACGCACGCAATATGTATATTGAAAACTCCGACCAATACCGTTATCATGTCCGTCATTATGGCCATCCGTCCAAATTCGGTTATAAAGACATCTGCGCTTTATGGAAGGCTGAAAAATTTGATCCGGACGAGCTGATGGCTCTTTACTACAAAGCCGGAGCACGCTTCTTTGTGGCGCAGGCTACCCATCATGACCATTTCTTCAACTATGACTCCGCGGTTAACCGGTTTAATTCCGTGAAGATAGGGCCGTGCAGGGATATCTGCCGTGCATGGAAGAACGCAGCAGAAAAATACAATATGCCTTTCGGTTTGACCGAACATCTGGCGGCATCCTTCTCATGGTGGCATTATAACAAGGGAGCGGACAAAACCGGTCCTTATGCAGGGGTTCCTTATGACGGAAACGATCCGGCGTACCGGGATTTCTACCACGATAACTATGAACACAACGAAAAGAACAGTCCCTGGCTTACCGAGAACGCACAGTTCCAGGATTACTGGCTTCGTGCCGTGAAGGAAATGGTCGACCGTTTTGAACCGGATCTTCTGTATTCCGACAGCGAACTGCCGTTTGTCAGCGATTCCCATACCCACGGTCTTGAGGCGGTTGCTTATCTTTACAACAAGTCCATCGAAAAATATGGGTACAACCATGCGGTATACACCCAGAAAAACCGTGACGCGAAGATTTTCAAGGTAGGCGTACTGGATATTGAAAAGAGCCAGCTTCCCGGCATTCAGGAAGATCCGTGGGAAACGGATACCTGTATTGGCAACTGGTTCTACGATGTGCGTCAGGACTACAAGAAGCCCGGTCACATCATCGAAATGCTGGTGGATATTATTTCGAAAAACGGTACCATGCTTCTCAACATTCTTCAGCGTCCCGATGGTACGATTGACGAGTGGGAGCGCTGGACGCTTGAAGAAATCGGGACATGGTTTGATGTGGCCGCAGAAGGGGTGTACGGCACGAGACCCTGGCGGGTTTACGGAGCAGGAGAATCCAAGGTCATTATCGATGGTTTCCGTGAATCTCCGGTGGAATGGAGCTCCTCGGATTACCGGTTTACTGCCAAGGGGAAGGACGTATATGCTTTCATGATGTGCGCACCGGAGGATCGACGTGCCGTTTTGAAATCGTTCACCGAGGAGGATTCGATCGTGAAGGTTACTCTTCTCGGGTACGGTGAAGTTCCGTTTTCGAAGAATTTCGGGGTTCTTACCGTGGCACTTCCCGAGAAGCTGCCGACCAAATATACGAACTGCCTGAAGATCACCCTTGCGTAAGGGAAAGGCAAACAAACGATCAGAGGAGAAGCTTTTATGAAGACCTACGGTACATATTTTCAGAATGACCCCGACAGGCCGATTGGTTACGGCGAGGTCCATCTGATCAATCCCGCCCGCAGACGCCTGCGCGGGGAAGAACAGAAAGAAGGGATTGAAGCCATTCCGATTTTCTGCGGATTCTGCGGCACGGACTTTGAGCTGATGCACATGGGCAAGGAAGGCAGATTAAGCGCAAAATTCCCTGCAGGCGAGCAGCGTCTTATCAACGGGCACGAGGGGGTTGTCTGGGTTCCCAGTCAGAAGAGATTCGCCATTGTGCTGATTCGCGGCGGAGACAGCTACGATCCTACACGGTATACGGAAGATGAAACCTATTTTGAGTACGGCTGCGATCAGGCGGACGGAATCTTCTGTGATAAAGGCTATTTCCATCCGGATATGCTGCTTGAAATCCCCGAAAAATACGCGGGCTGCCGCAAGCTCCCGTTGACTGTGGCAAAACGTCTTTCCTTTGCAGATCCCTATGCCTGTGCGGTATTTCAGCTGGAGCGCATGGAAGACCTCGGTGCGGCGCACAACTTCCGGGTGGAAATGGCCCGGAACAAGTGCACGGAGGAAGAAGGACGCAGGATTGCCGCGGACCGCATCTTTGAGAGAACCGTTCTTTTCGGACTCGGTATGACAGGGCTGTTTATGGCGGATCAGATTCGACGCAGTCACCCGTCAGCGAACCTTCTTTTTGTCGGAAGAAGTCCCGAAACCAGCAGAAAAGTGGTGTTTGCCAAGGAGATTGCAAAGGCGGAATATCTCTGTACCGACGGCATGACCGAAGCGCAGACTGCCGCAGCGATCACGGAGCGTATGGGCCAGCGGGCCACGCTCTTTGTGGGATGCAGCGGAAGCAATACGGAACACCGGATTGCTTTTGAGCATAAGGTTCTTGGCTGCAACGGCATTTATAACAGCTTTTCCCTCGGTCCTGTCGTCGGATTTGACACCATGCCCTTCGGCTTTGAAAACCATCTGATTTTTGGTTCGATCAATTTCCGGCAGGAGCACATGGAAAAAGCGATCCGGATTCTGGCGGACAGTCGTTATGACGAAGTAGTGGAACTCATCGACAAGGACGAATTCATCCGCGATCCCATGGACGCTTACGAAAATAAAATTTTCTGCAAGGGAGCTCCTCTGAAAACGGGCGTAATCTGGAACAAAGACTATATTGAGGAGGATCGGTAATATCCTATGAAAGCCATTGTCATTTCCAAGCCTTTTGAAATTGAGATTCGTGATGTCCCTATGCCCCAGGTTCGGGAAGGTGAGGCACTGCTGAAAGTACGCTATGTGGGAATCTGCGGTGCGGACGTTGCCTCATACACCGGAAATCAGCCCTTTACCACGTATCCGAGAATTCCGGGACATGAGTTTTCTGCCGAGATCGTGGAGATTCCGGAAAATGAGAAGGGGCTGAAGCCGGGCGACATTGTCACCT
>JBJFGC010000238.1:0-3163 GCA_051892315.1 Eubacteriales bacterium | reverse complement strand
CTCTTGGCTTCGATGAGATGACAGCCGATGGCGTTCTGACACTTTTGATTGAGATTTGCGATGTGAACCGCGAGATTTTTCGCGGCCTCTCCTTCCTCCTTTGGCATTTTCGAAGCACGGTAACAAAATCGACAGATCTTTTGCGCGGATATGTATGTGTTTTGTCGGGACGTCATGTGCAAATATTTGAAAATCAGATATTCACGATCTGTGGGTAGGACGATGTTCCCGTACACCTGAAAGAAATATGGAGAGAGAAAAATTCCATCATCGCAAAACCAACCAAAGCGCTGAACCCATTCTTCCCTGACGTGAAAGTAATCCATGAGCACCTTGGTCATGACTGGAAGCAGAGCCTCTGCGCATTCCACCCGTTCGGCATTGAGTGCCGAATTCACAAATCCATCTCCAATTGCAAGCACACGAATTTCATCGTACGGCGTCCTCCGAATATCGTCCAACATATCGGTAAAGGTGATAATACGTACCAACGGAAGATAATTTGCAATCTCGGAAATGGAAGTTACCGCGCATGGGTATCCAGCAAGAAGCAAATTCTCACGGATACCAGCGGCACGTTCCGAGTTGGTTTTATCGCATACAAGAAACATGGAAATTACACAGAGTGTACTCCAAGCGCCGGGTCGGCGGATTCCGCGTCAAGATCGTATTTTTTCGCCTTACGATACTCGAAAAACTTGAGTGCGACCTGTTCAAACAGCGCGTAGGACAAAACGTCCTCCTCTTGCTCCTCATACGGCTTGATTTGTTCGCGGAGCTTTTCAAGCTCTGGCTCCAGCTTATCGGCGGGACGATAGGTAATAGGCTTGTCGTCACCGATGATTTTTTTCGTAAATTCCGGTGAAATCGGAGCAGGTGTTGCACCGTATTCGCCGCGCACGAGTCCCTTGAATTCCTTGGAAACAAGCTTGTAACGCTCGCCGGCAATGACGTTGAGCACTGCCTGTGTACCGACAATCTGAGAGGTCGGCGTAACCAGCGGAGCAAAACCAGCGTCTTCCCGTACGCGCGGCACTTCTTCCAATACCTCTGCGAGCTTCTCGCTCTTTCCCTGCTGCTTGAGCTGGGAGACAAGGTTGGAGAGCATTCCGCCCGGAACCTGATACAGCAGACAGTTTACATCCACCTTCAGCACCTTTGGATCCAGCAAACCGGACGCGAGATATTTTTCTCGGAGAGGTGTGAAATATTTGCAGACCTTATCAAGAGCCTTGAGGTCGAGTCCAGTGTCGTATTCGGTTCCCTGAAGGGTAGCGACGATAGCCTCTGTCGGCGGTTGGGAAGTTCCCATTGCCATTGGTGAAATGGCAGTATCCACAACGTCCACTCCTGCTTCAATCGCCTTCAGAAGGGTCATGGAAGCAAGGCCGGTGGTATAGTGCGTATGAAGCTGAATCGGAATTTTTACGCTCTGCTTGAGCGTGCTTACCAGCTCATACGCTGCGTAAGGAGTCAGCAAACCGGACATATCCTTGATACAAATGGAGTCCGCGCCCATGGATTCAAGCTCCTTTGCATATTTGGCAAAAGCTTCGTTGGAGTGAACAGGGCTGATGGTATAGCTGATAGCCGCCTGAACGTGTCCGCCTTCCTTTTTGGTTGCGTTGATGGCGGTACGGAGATTGCGCGCGTCATTCAGTGCGTCGAAAATACGGAGGATATCAATTCCGTTTGCAATGGACTTCTGGACAAAATATTCCACCACGTCGTCCGCATAGTGGCGATAACCGAGGATGTTCTGTCCGCGGAACAGCATCTGGAGCTTGGTATTCTTTACGCGGTCACGGATTTTCCGAAGTCTTTCCCATGGATCTTCGTTGAGAAAACGCATACAGGAGTCAAATGTCGCGCCGCCCCATGCCTCAAGGGAATGATAGCCGATTTTGTCCATGTCTTCAAGAATGGGAAGCATTTCGTCCGTAGTCATACGGGTAGCAATCAGGGACTGATGCGAATCACGAAGCACCGTCTCTGTAATTTTAACTTTAGCCATGAATGAGGATTCCTTTCATGTGAGATAAATCAGGTTCTCCTTATGCAAAGTAGGAGAGGAATACGCCTGCGGCAACAGCGGAACCAATGACACCCGCAACGTTCGGTCCCATCGCGTGCATGAGAAGAAAGTTGGAGGGGTTTTCCTTCTGACCGACCATCTGAGACACCCGGGCAGCCATCGGAACGGCGGACACACCGGCAGAACCGATGAGCGGATTGATTTTTCCCTTGGTAATGATGTACATAAGTTTGCCAAACAATAGCCCGCCGCAGGTGGAGATGCAGAAAGCACAGAGACCGAGAACAATAATCTTGATGGTGCTGAACGCGAGGAAGTTGTCTGCGTTTGCGGTCGCGCCGACAGATACGCCGAGGAAAATGGTGACAATGTTCATCAGTTCATTCTGCGCAGTCTTGGAAAGGCGATCCGCAACGCCGGAAACATTCAAGAGGTTACCGAGCATCAAAAAGCCGACCAGAGGAGCAGCATCCGGAACAATAATACAAACAATCAGCGTCACAAGAATCGGGAAAATAACCTTTTCCATCTTGGAGACCGGACGTAATGTAGTCATAACGACCGCGCGCTCCTTCTTGGTCGTGAGCAGCTTCATGAACGGCGGCTGAATGATCGGAATCAGCGCCATGTAGCTGTACGCCGCAATCGCAATGGCTCCAAGCAGATGCGGTGCCAGTGTTTTTGTGACAAGAATGGCTGTCGGGCCATCCGCTCCGCCGATAATACCGATCGCAGCAGCTTCTTCCGGCGCAAATCCGAGGAAAAGCGCTCCGATAAATGCGACAAATACACCAAGCTGTGCTGCGGCACCGAGGAGAAGCGACTTCGGATTGGCAATCAGTGCGGTAAAGTCGGTCATGGCACCGACGCCAAGGAAAATGAGCGAAGGATAGATACCGAGCTTGACACCCAGATATAAAAAGTCAAGCAAGCCGCCTTCTTCCACGATTTGCTGCATGTTGATGGCGGAACCATCTTCATGAATGAAGAGATCCATGTGATAGAGGTTAGCGCCGGGAAGGTTTGCAAGCAGCATACCGAAAGCAATCGGCAGCAAAAGCAGCGGTTCAAACTTACGGACGATGGCAAGGTAAAACAGGGCGCCGATGATCACATACATGATGAGGG
>JBJFGC010000237.1:0-3163 GCA_051892315.1 Eubacteriales bacterium | reverse complement strand
GGATCTTGTCGACCTTGTCGTACTCGATTTCGGGGAAGATGAGCTGTTCCTTCAGACCGAGGGCATAGTTGCCGCGGCCGTCGAACGCATCGGGATTGATCCCCTTGAAGTCACGGACTCTCGGAAGGGCGAAGTTGAACAGACGGTCAACAAATTCGTACATCCGGTCACCGCGGAGAGTAACCTTTGCGCCGATCTTCATGCCCTGACGGAGCTTGAAGTTTGCGACGGACTTCTTTGCGTAGGTCGGAACGGCCTTCTGGCCGGCGATGATGGAGAGGTCGTTCATGATGGCGTCGATGACCTTGGAGTTTTCCTTTGCGTCGCCTGCGCCGACGTTGATGACGATCTTGTCCAGCTTCGGGATCTGCATTACGCTCTTGTATTCAAACTTCTTCATAAGAGCGGGAGCAATCTCATTGGTGTATAATTCCTTAATTCTTGCAGCCATTGTACACCTCCGAATTACAGCTCTGCGCCGCACTTGGCGCAAACGCGAGTTTTCTTGTCGCCGTCGATCTTGTGAGCGGCGCGGGTTGCTTTCTTGCACTTATCGCAGTAAAGCTGAACCTTGCTGGAATACATAGCGGCCGGAGCCTCGATGATTCCGCCGGCTTCCTGCGGCGGTCTTGCCTTCACGTGCTTCTTAACGATGTTCGCACCTTCGACAATAACCTTGTCTTCCTTCGGGGAAACGCCCACGACCTTGCCGATTACGCCCTTGGAGTTACCGGAAATTACGATAACCTGGTCGCCGGTCTTTACATGAAGCTTCTTTTTCATTTTCGACACCCTCCATTAAAGAACTTCCGGCGCAAGGGAGAGAATCTTGGTGTATTCGTGTTCACGAAGCTCACGAGCTACAGGGCCAAAGATACGGGTTCCCTTCGGGTTCTTATCTTCATTGATGATAACCGCTGCGTTTTCGTCGAACTTTACGTACGAACCGTCGTTTCTGCGGATACCCTTCACACTTCTTACCACTACTGCCTTGACAACGTCACCCTTCTTGACAACGCCGCCCGGAGTAGCCTTTTTTACTGCGCAGACCACTACATCGCCAATGTTGGCATAGCGTCTGCCTGTGCCGCCCAGCACGCGGATGCACATAAGTTCCTTTGCACCCGTGTTGTCGGCAACCTTCATTGTAGACTGCTGCTGAATCACTGCTGTATCCTCCTGATTCTGTTCGCCGTGTACTTTGACACGGACCGTCGAGGAGCCGCATCCGGCTGTGTGACTGTACGCCTTCCGTACCTCATCGTGCCTCGGTGACGCATAGAACCTACGCCGAATCACCTCAGAGCCACACCCTCGGTATTTCTGTTTTATTTATGGGTTGATTATGGGTTGAGTTGGGAAAACCCTTTTGCCAAAAGTTTTCCCCGGGGATCTTTCCTGAATCCTCTTATTTTGCCTTTTCGATTACCTGCACGAGTCTCCAGCGCTTGGTCTTGGAGAGCGGACGGGTTTCCATTACTTCAACGGTGTCGCCGATGCCGCATTCGTTGTTTTCATCGTGCGCGTGAATCTTGGTCGTACGCTTGATGATTTTGCCGTAGGTGGGGTGTTTTACATGGTCTTTGATTGCTACGACGATGGTCTTGTCCATCTTATCGCTTACAACAACACCTACTCTGGTCTTTCTGAGAGCGCGTTCTTCTGCCATTTTATCTTCCCCTCCTTACGCTTTCTTCTCCGCGATAACAGTCATCACGCGAGCGATATCCTTCTTGGTATCCGCTATTTTATGGGGATTGTCAAGCTGGTTGATCGCGTGCTGGAACCGAAGTGTAAACAGCTCGGACTTAAGATCCTTCAGCATGCTTTCCAGCTCTTCGCTTGTTTTTGTTCTGAGTTCGGATGCCTTCACAGCTTAACCCTCCACTTCATTGTTGAGTTGTTCTTTGGTTGCGAAGCGACACTTGATCGGGAGCTTATGGCTTGCGAGACGCATCGCTTCCTTTGCGGTCTCTTCCGGAACGCCGTCCATCTCGAACAGAACTCTGCCCGGCTTAACAACGGCGACCCAGTATTCGGGAGAACCTTTACCGGAACCCATTCGAGTTTCGGCCGGCTTTTCTGTGATGGGCTTATCGGGGAAAATCTTGATCCAGACGTGACCGCCGCGGCGGATGTATCTGGTCATTGCGATACGGGCTGCTTCAATCTGGTTGGATGTGATCCATGCCGGTTCGAGAGCTACGAGACCGAAATCACCATTGGTGATCTTGTTGCCACGGAGGGCTTTCCCCTTCATACGGCCTCTCTGAACGCGTCTGTATTTAATTTTACCGTTCGGCTGTAACATTAGTTAGCTCCTCCTTCCGTGGTTTCCTTTCTGGGTGCTCTCGGCGCTCTCTGCGGCCGGTCGCCCTGACGATCTCCTGTCTGGCGGTCGCCCTGGGGTCTCTGACCGTCTCTGCGCTGGTACGGACGATCTCCGCGGGGCGCACCGTCTCTGCGGTCGCGTCTCGGACCGCGGTTGTCGCGGCGGCCGGAGTTTTCGCGGGACTTCTTTTCGTCGGCGCCGGTCATGGTGCGGGCAACTTCGGAAAGAACTTCGCCCTTGTAGATCCAGACCTTTACGCCGATCTTACCGTACGTGGTGTTTGCTTCCCAGAAACCGTAGTCGATGTCGGCACGGAGGGTCTGCAGCGGAATGGTACCCTCGTGGTAGTGCTCGGTGCGCGCGATTTCAGCGCCGCCGAGACGGCCGGATACGGAGATTTTGATACCCTTTGCGCCGAGACGCATGGTGCGGCTGATAGCCTGCTTCATTGCGCGGCGGAAGGAAACACGGCGTTCGAGCTGCGAAGCGATGTTTTCCGCAACGAGCTGAGCGCACATATCCACGGGCTTTACTTCAAGAACGTTGACAGCAACGTCAGTACCGGCGATGGCTTCGATGCCGGCCTTGAGCTTTTCAATTTCCGCGCCGTTGCGGCCGATCACCTGACCGGGCTTTGCGCAGTGAACATACACGCGGATTTTGCCGGTGTTGTCGCGTTCGATTTCAACCTTCGGAACGCCGGCGGTCAGGAGGGTCGTTTTTACATACTCTCTGATTTTGTAGTCCTGAACGAGGACATCGCCGAACTTTTTGTCGGGAGCGTACCATCTGGAATCCCAGTTTTTGATGACGCCTACACGAAGGCCGTGC
>JBJFGC010000236.1:0-13025 GCA_051892315.1 Eubacteriales bacterium | reverse complement strand
GGAATCGCGCTGGCAAGCGACGTCCTGGCGAGTGCGCTGTCGGCATACACCTACGGAAAGAACAAAAATCTTGACATCCGGAACGGGCTGGTCATGATGGTAACGGTCCTTCTTTTCACCACGATCGGCAGCTATGTGGCCAGCGTCGTTCCGTCGCACACCATGGGCAGCTTTTCCCTGTTCATGACCCTCCTGCTCGGCATCAAATTCCTCGTCAAGCCGGTCATGACGACCAGAGAAGCGATGGAAAGCGTCCCACGGAACAAACGCCTGATCCGCTCCGTCCTGTGCGGGATGGGCATCGGCTTCATCTGCGGCTTTGTCGGAGCCGGCGGCGGCATGATGATGCTTCTGATCCTCACTTCCCTCCTCGGCTACGAGCTGAAAACCGCTGTGGGGACCAGTGTCTTCATTATGGCCTTCACCGCCCTCACCGGCGCCCTCTCCCACTTCACCATCAGCGGCCCTCCCGATCCGCTCCTTCTTCTCCTCTGTGTTGTCTTCACTCTCCTCTGGGCCCTCACCGCCTCCCGTCTTGCCAACAAAGCCCAGCCCAAAACCCTCAACCGCGCCACCGGCGCCGTCCTGACCGTTCTGGGACTCGTGATGATTGGCATGAATTATCTGGGGTAACGGATATGGAAAAACAAAGCTGGATGCAAATTCTTCCATTTGCATCCAGCTTTTTTCTGCCGAACCTTTTTGAGGGACAAGGCCCCTCTGTTTCCAGTCACTCCTCCACGTAGCCCTCCGGGTACTCGAACGCCAGGAGGCGGCGGAAGAAGTCGAGGCTGTTGGCATGGAGCTTTTCGGCGCGGGACTTTCCGGTCAGCGCGGACATGGTGGAGACACGGCGCAGCGCGATGACGGTGTCTTCCGGGAACATCTCCTGGGTTCCATAGAATTTCCAGAACTTCGTTTCGGACAGCCGGACGCCGTAATCGTCGATGCGTCCTTCCGGCAGGTCGTCCTCTCCAAAAATTTCCGCAAGGGGAAGGAAACCGCCCTCCGTGCATACCTCACGGTACTGTTCCTCCGCGAGAATGCAGATGGAGGCCTCCCCGCCGAAAACCTCATACGTGAAACGTTCCTGCATCTGCGCGTTGGACAAACGGTCGTACCCAACCTCCTCGCCGCTCTCCTCGGCCGCCGCAATCCGTTCGTTCAGCTGATTTTCCGTGAAGAACACCATGTCGTTGAGCTGCACATAGATCTTGCCGTCCCCGTTGTAATCCGGGCACAGCGACTCCGCCGCGCCGCAGAACGCCTGATTTTCGTTCGGCGTGATGTAGAGCGGGCCGCCGTACAGAATCTGAACATCCGGATTCTGCTGTCCGGCAAACTGCGCTGCCGCAACTCCGAGTACAACCACAAAGAACGCCGTAATCACAACCTTCCACTTGTGATGATACCAGAAGTTCGCCGGACGGTTGATCTTCAGCGGTTCTTCCTCCTCGGGCGGAGGTGTGTTCTCCCCCAGCATTCGGATGCGCCGCGCGGCATTGGATTCCTCCGGCAAATTGTCGTTCTTGTCTTTCTCGTCCATATCCTTTTTTCCGAATCCTTTCGTTTTTTCTGCACCCTATCATACCAGATTTTTGTTGATAAAGTATGATAATTGTGTAACCAAATGATACAGCCGGACAAAGAAGGAGGAGAAAAAGGGGGATGTGAATTTTCCCGATTCACATCCCCCTTTGAATTTCTGCAGCAGGACAACCTGCGTTTCCTTCATCCCCGGCGGCAAATCTGTTCCAGGAAGAACCGGTGCACGGAGAGATCCTTCGTCAACTCCGGATGAAAGGCGGTCACAAGCTGCGCGGACTGGCGCGCCGCGATGATTTTGCCTTCACAGACGGCAAGCGGGACGGCCTTTTCGCCGCAGCAGTCAATGTAGGGCGCGCGGATGAACGTCATCGGAACCGGCCCGATGCCCTCAAAAGCTTCCGTCGTGTGGAAACTGCCGAGCTGACGGCCGTAGGCGTTCCGGCGCGCCGTGATGTCCATGGTTCCAAGGTGAACCGTCTCGTCGTCCGTGAGCCGCTCCGCTAAAAGAATCAGACCCGCGCAGGTTCCGAACACCGGAAGCCCCTCCTGAATCATCGTCCGCAGAGGATCCATCATCTCCAGCTCCCGCAGCAGCTTTCCCATGACGGTGCTCTCGCCCCCCGGGAGAATGATGCCGTCCATGCCCTCGTTCAGATCCTTCCGCTGACGAAGCTCAAACGAGTCGGCCCCCAACGAGGACAGCATGGCCTCGTGTTCCGCAAAAGCCCCCTGAAGGGCAAGAACACCAATGCGCATTATTTGCCTCTTTCCGCCATCAGAAGGGCGATTTCCTGTTCGTTGATGCCGACCATCGCTTCGCCGAGGTCCTCCGACAGCTCAGCCAGCATCTTGTAGTCGGTGTAGTTGGTGACAGCCTTGACAATGGCTGCCGCTCTCTTGGCCGGATTGCCGGACTTGAAAATACCGGAACCGACAAATACGCCTTCCGCGCCCAGCTGCATCATCAGCGCGGCATCCGCCGGCGTTGCAACACCGCCGGCCGCAAAGTTGACCACCGGAAGCTTGCCGTTTTCCGCGACATACTTCACCAGAGTATAGTCCACCTGCAGCTCCTTGGCTGCCTGGTACAGCTCATCCTCCGACATCGAGGTCAGACGGCGGATCTCGCTCTGCATCATCCGCATGTGACGGACAGCCTGCACGATGTCGCCGGTACCGGGTTCGCCCTTGGTCCGGATCATGGACGCGCCTTCGCTGATTCTGCGCAGCGCCTCGCCGAGGTCCTTCGCGCCGCAGACAAACGGAACGTCAAACTTGGTCTTGTCGATGTGATACTTGTCGTCGGCGGGGGAGAGAACCTCGCTCTCGTCGATGTAGTCGATTTCGATGGCCTGCAAAATCTGCGCCTCCGCGAAATGTCCGATCCGGCACTTCGCCATAACGGGAATGGAAACAGCCTCCTGAATCCCTTTGATCATTTTCGGGTCGCTCATTCTCGATACGCCGCCGGCTGCACGGATATCCGCGGGAATCCGTTCCAGCGCCATGACCGCGCACGCGCCGGCCGCTTCCGCGATTTTCGCCTGCTCGGGGGTCGTAACGTCCATAATGACACCGCCCTTCAGCATCTGGGCGAGATTTTTGTTCAGTTCATAACGATTTTCAGCCATTTTGTAAATTCTCCTTGCATTTTGATCGGATATAGTATACAATAGAACTGAACCTATGAAAAGAACCAATTCGGGAGTATTTTATAAGACCAGATGAAATATCACATTGATCCGTCCTCGAAAAAGGCGGCCTATCTTCAGTTATACGAGCAATTCCGAAAGGACATTGTGGAAAAAGTCTATCCGGAAAACGGGAAGCTGCCCTCCAAGCGTCTGCTTGCGGACGAAGCGGGCGTCAGCCTTGTGACCGTAGAGCATGCGTACGTGCTTCTGTGTGAGGAAGGGTACATCGAGGCGCGGGAACGCAGCGGCTACTACGTGACCTTCCGTCAGTCGGACTATTTTTCCGGCACCGCCAACGCCGTTCCCGCCCGGACGGTATCCCATGCGGCCCCGGCCGGGACGCAGACGTTTCCCTTTTCCGTTCTGGCCAGAACCATGCGGAAGGTGCTGAACGATTACGGCGAAGCGATTCTGACCAAGTCGCCGAACGCAGGCTGTCCGGAAGTGCGGGACGCGCTGTCGCAGTACCTTCTGCGAAGCCGGGGCATTTCCGCAGGGCCGGAACAGATTATCATCGGCTCCGGCGCGGAATATCTGTACGGTCTGGTCACGGAGCTGCTGGGGCTGGACCGGGTCTACGGTCTGGAATCGCCGTCCTACAAGCAGATTGAGAAGGTCTACCGCGCCTCCGGCGTGCGCTGCGACATGCTCCCGCTCAGCTCGGACGGCATCGACAGTGCCGCCCTCGCGCAGACGAACGCCACCGTCCTGCACCTGACGCCGTACCGCAGCTTCCCCAGCGGCATCACCGCGTCCGCGTCCAAGCGGCACGAGTACGTGCGCTGGTGCCGGATGGGGGACCGCTTCATCGTGGAGGACGATTTCGAATCGGAGTTTTCCGTCTCCAGCAAGCCGGAGGAAACCCTGTTCTCCCTCTCCGGCGGCGAAAACGTCCTCTACCTGAACACCTTCTCCAAAACCATCTCCCCCTCCCTGCGCATCGGCTATATGGTGCTGCCCGTCCGCCTTGTCGAACCGTTCGCCGATAAACTCGGCTTCTACTCCTGCACCGTTCCCACCTTTGAGCAGTTCGTCCTCGCCGACCTCCTCACCAGCGGCAACTTTGAACGCCACGTCAACCGCGTCCGGCGGGAAAAGCGGAAAGAAGGTGAGGAAGGCGCAAAGACAAAGATGGGTACAAAGCATTAAATCTTTGTCCCCATCGTTGGCCCCGTCCGCTCAGGCAAAACATTTCTGAGGATTGGGAGTGTCGAGCCAGCAGCCGGGAACGAGGCTGCGCCTTCACGGTTTGAAAAACCACCGGTCTGCAAATTTTGTCGGCGAAGAAGGGGGTTTTGTTCACGCCCCCTTGATTTTCCCCACGCATATCTGTTATAATATAAAGTAATAAGATTTTCTTCCAAAGGAGTCCCTATGCCTCTTACCGAAAAGCAAAAGCATATCCGGAATTTTTCGATTATCGCTCACATAGATCACGGCAAATCCACCCTCGCGGACCGCATTCTTGAATTTTCCAATACGGTTTCCGCGCGCGAAATGGAGGAACAGCTCCTCGACAACATGGATCTGGAACGCGAGCGCGGCATCACCATCAAGGCCCGCGCCGTCCGCATCGACTATACGGCCCCCGACGGGGAGCAGTACGCGCTCAACATGATTGACACCCCCGGCCACGTCGACTTCAACTACGAGGTCTCCCGCTCCCTCAACGCGTGCGAGGGTGCGCTCCTCGTCGTTGACGCCACGCAGGGCATCGAGGCCCAAACCCTCGCCAACGCCTACCTTGCTGTGGACGCCAACCTTGAAATCGTCCCCGTCATCAACAAAATCGACCTTCCCTCCGCCATGCCCGACCGCTGCAAGGCGGAAATCGAGGACGTCATCGGCATCCCCGCCGAGGACGCGCCTGTCATTTCCGCAAAAACCGGTCAGAACATCGCCGACGTCATGGCCGCCATTCTCCGCGACGTTCCCCCGCCGGAAGGGGACGAAAACGCTCCCCTCCGCTGCCTGATTTTTGACTCCGTTTACAACAGCTACCTCGGCGTCGTCGTCTATATCCGCGTCGTGGAAGGAACCCTCCGCACCGGCGATAAAATCCGGCTCATGCACACCGGCGCGGACTTTGACGTGGTGGAGGTCGGCGTCATGGACCCGTTCGGACTCCGCCCCACCGGCAGCCTTTCCGCCGGAGAGGTCGGCTACCTCACCGCTTCCATCAAAAACGTTGCCGACACCCGCGTGGGCGACACCGTGACCCACACGGACGAACCGGCCGCCGAACCGCTCCCCGGTTTCAAAAAAGTTCCGTCGATGGTGTACGCCGGCATCTATCCCGCCGACGGCGCCCGCTACAACGAAACCAAGGACGCGCTGGAAAAACTCCAGCTCAACGACGCGGCGTTCACCTTTGAACCGGAAACGAGCATCGCGCTCGGCTTCGGCTTCCGCTGCGGCTTTCTCGGCCTTCTGCACATGGAAATCATCGAGGAACGTCTGGAACGCGAGTTCAACCTCGATCTGATTACCACCGCGCCCAGCGTTATCTACGAAATCACCAAGAAAAACGGTGAAGTCATCCGCATCGACAACCCGACCAACTACCCCTCGCCGGACGAAATCGAAGTGGCTGCGGAACCCATTGTCGCGGCGTCGGTCATTACGCCGACCGAGTACGTCGGCGGCATCATGGACCTCTGCCAGGACCGCCGCGGTACCTTCATCGATATGAAATACATCGACACCGAACGTGTGGAGCTGCACTACCGGCTGCCGCTGAACGAAATCATCTACGACTTTTTCGACGCGCTGAAATCCCGCAGCCGCGGCTACGCGTCGCTGGACTACGAGCTGGACGGCTACGAGCCCTCCAACCTCGTCAAGCTCGACTTCCTTCTGAACGGCGAAATGGTCGACGCGCTGACCTTCATTGTCCATGCGGACAAGGCCTACGCCCGCGCGCGCAAAATCGCGGAAAAGCTGAAGGACAACATCCCGCGTCAGCTCTTTGAGGTCCCGATTCAGGCGGCCATCGGTTCGAAAATCATCGCCCGCGAAACCGTCAAAGCCCTGCGCAAGGACGTGCTGGCCAAGTGCTACGGCGGCGACATCACCCGTAAGAAAAAGCTTCTCGAAAAACAGAAGGAAGGCAAAAAGAAAATGCGCCAGCTCGGCTCCGTTCAGGTCTCCCCCGAGGCCTTCATGGCCGTCCTCAAGCTGGACGACGACGATTAAAGCCGCCGCTTTCCCCTCAACCAATCCAAACGAAAGGCATGAGTTTCATGCAGATCAACACCAACGAGCAGAAACGGCTTGGACTGTATTTTCATATTCCGTTCTGCCTTTCCAAGTGCGCGTACTGCGATTTCAACTCCGCTCCCGCGCCCAACGCCGAAATCATTACCCGCTACATCAGCGCGCTGATTTCCCATATGGAGCATTACCGCGCCGGCGCGTCCGTGTATACGCCCGACACCGTCTTCATCGGCGGCGGAACCCCGACCTGCATCCCGCCGGAGGAGCTGTTCCGCCTGATCCGCGCCATCCGGCGCAACTTCCGCCTCACCAAAAACGCGGAATTCACGATTGAGGCCAATCCCGCCACCGTGTCCTACTCCACGCTGCTCCGCCTCCGCCGCATGGGCGTGAACCGGCTCAGCATGGGTCTGCAGAGCGCGCACGACATCGAGCTGAAGGCCCTCTCACGCCGTCACTCGCGCAAGGATTTTGCCCGCTCGTTCCGCATGGCGCGCGACGCGAAATTCGACAACATCAACGTCGACCTCATGTTCGGCATCCCACATCAAACCTACCAGTCGCTCATGCACACCCTCTCGTACGTCACGCGGATGGGACCGGAGCATCTTTCGCTCTATGACCTGAAAATCGAACCCGGCACCGCGTTCTACCGCAGCTACAACGAAATCGCGCCGTACCTGCCGGACGACGACACCGAAGCCGATATGTACCTCGGCGCGGTGGAATACCTTCAAAACTGCGGGTACATGCAGTACGAAATCTCGAATTTCGCCCGCCCCGGCCACATGTGCGCCCACAACCTGAAATACTGGAACTGCGACGAATACCTCGGCTTCGGCGTCTCCGCGCATTCCTACTTCAACGGCAGCCGTTTTTCCTTTACTGCCGACCTCGGACGCTATCTCCAGGGTGTGGAGGGCATTCTGGAAAACCGCGTCCGTATCACCGACGAGTGCGAAACCGTCGAGGAACGGGAACGCGTCGGCGAATACATCATGCTCCGCCTCCGGCTGTGCGCCGGCATCGACAGCCGTGAATTCATGCGCCGGTTCGGGCTGGATTTTGACGCCGTCTACGGCGTGAAATGCACAAAATACATCCAGAACGGTTTCATGACCTGCAAAAACGGCGTGTACGCGCTGACTCCGTCGGGGATGTTTATTTCCAACTACATTTTGTCCGACCTTCTCGAGTTCGAGGATTTCGGACGGTACTACTTCGGAAACTGAAACGAAAGAAAGGAATTTCCATATGAAAAAAGCTGTCTTTCTCGGTTCGGCCGGAAGCGTCGCCCGCGTGTATGCCGCCCCCACGATGGAAAAGCTGCACGCTTCCCTTGATTTCGTGACCGACCACGTGATCGCGAAAAACGAAATCGAGACGTACCGCGCAGAGCTTGCCTCCGCCGAATACCTTTTCTCCACCTGGGGAATGCCCGCGTACACCCGCGAGGAGATCCGTGAATTTCTGCCGAATGCCCGCGCCTTATTCTACGCCGCCGGCTCCGTCCAGGGCTTCGCGCGTCCCTTCCTGGAAGAAGGCATTGCGGTCTTCAGCGCGTGGGCAGCCAACGGTGTTCCCGTCGCGGAATACACCTTCGCGGAAATCGTCCTTGCGGCCAAGGGGTTCTACCAGCGTCTCCATCGTCCGTCGGACGGCGCGTCCTGGCCCAACCGTTCGGTCGGCGTCGATTTTCCCGGAAACTACGAAATCAAAGTCGGTATCATTGGCGCAGGCATGATCGGAAAAATGGTCATCGAACGTCTGCATACCCTCGATTTTGTGGACGTTCTCGTCTTCGACCCGTTTCTCTCCGAGGAAGCGGCCGCAGCGCTCGGCGTGACGAAAGCCGATCTGCCCACGCTGTTTGAACAGTGCGACGTCCTCTCCAACCATCTTGCCAACAACGCACAGACCGTCGGAATGCTGAACGCCGCCTGCTTCGACCGCATGAAGCCCCACGCGGCCTTCATCAACACCGGCCGCGGCGCACAGGTGGTGGAGGACGACCTGATTGCTGCTCTTCGTGCCGTTCCCACCCGTGTCGCGGTGCTGGACGTCACTTTCCCGGAGCCACCGGCTGCGGACAGTCCCTTCTATCAGCTCCCGAACGTCTTCCTCACGCCTCACATCGCGGGTTCCATCGGAAACGAGGTTCATCGTATGGCGGAATACATGGCAGAGGAATATAGGGCCTTTGACGCCGGTCAGCCGACGCGATACGGCGTGACTCTGAAAATGCTGGAAACAATGGCATAAGAAAATGACAAAATTTACATACAAAACCAAAGAATCGCTGTTTGCGGCCGCACAGTCGGCCGGCGTGACCCTTCCGTGGTCGGAGGACCTGAGCTCCCTGCGCGAAAAGAAGCGCATCGGCGCCTCCAGCGTTGTGATGCAGAACCGCCTGACCGTTCATCCAATGGAGGGCTTTGACTCCACCGCGGACGGGGCTCCGTCCGATCGGACGCTGCGCCGTGCAAGACGATTTGCCGAAGGCGGCGCAGGACTCATCTGGCTGGAGGCGACGGCGGTCACGGAGGACGGGCGCACAAACACCGGTCAGCTCTGGCTCCACGACGGAAACGTGGACGCGTTCGCGCGGATGGCAGAAGAAATGCACCGTCTCGCGGACGGTGTCCCGCTGATTCTGCAATTGACGCATTCCGGCCGGTTCTCGAAACCGGACAACACGCCCCGACCGGTGATCACGTACCACAATCCGCGGATGAACGAAACCTTCCGGATTGCCCCGGACTATCCGGTCGTCACGGATGAATACCTCGACGCACTGCCGGAACGCTTCGGCCATGCGGCGGCGCTGGCAAAGCAGGCAGGCTTTGACGGCGTGGACATAAAGTGCTGCCACAAATACCTGTTCAGCGAGCTGCTGTCGGCCTATTCGAGAGAAGGGCGGTACGGCGGATCGTTTGAAAACCGAACGCGCCTGTTCGTGGATTCGATCCGGGCGGCCGCCGTGCACCGTTCGGAGAATTTTATCCTTGCGTCGCGGTTCGGGCCGTATGACGCGCTGCCATATCCGTGGGGCTTTGCGGCGGACCATGAGGATTTCCTCAGAATCGACTGGGAGGAACCGGACCGGCTCTATCGGATGATGTACGACTGCGGCATCCGTTTAGTGGACATGACGCTGGGTTCGCCGTACGTCAATCCGCACGTCAACCGTCCCTACGACGGCGGCGGCTACGAACCGCCGGAAGAACCTTTGACGGGCGTGGGGCGTTTGTTCGGCGCGGCGGCGCACCTGAAAAAGACCGTTCCGGACATCACGCTGATCGGAACCGGCTACTCGTATCTGCGGCAGTTCGCGGGAAACGCGGCGGCAGGTGCGGTAGAGTGCGGGCAGGCGGACGCGGCGGGCTTTGGCCGGATGGCGTTCGCGTACCCGGATTTTGCGAGGGATATTCTCCAAAACGGCGGACTGGACGTTCACAAGGTTTGTCTGACCTGTTCCAAATGTACGCAGCTCATGCGTGCGATGTCCTGCACGGGCTGTCCGATCCGCGACCGGGATCCGTATCTTGAAATTTACAGAAAAGTATTCGGCTGATGCAGAGCCGAAGGGGGTGTGACCATGAAAAACCATCGGAAAACCGCTCTTGTCACCGGCGCGGCACGCGGCATCGGCCGCGGAATTTCCTTAACGCTGGCCCGGGCGGGTTATACCGTCTGTGCCGTCGGGACCCGTCCGGCGGAGGACGAAAACGTCCGCGGCTATCTTGCGGAGCTGACCGCGCTCTCGCCGGAATCCTTCTACCTGAGCGGAGATATTTCGAACGGAGAGGACCGCGCGCACCTTGTGGAAGAAGCGTTTGCCGGTCTCGGCGAGCTGGATGCGCTTGTCAACAACGCCGGTGTTGCACCGCTTGTCCGGAACGACCTTCTCGAAATGACGGAGGAAAGCTTCGACCGCGTTCTGAACATCAACCTGCGCGGCACCTTCTTTCTGACGCAGGCCGTTGCCGCACGCATGGCCGCCCAGCCGCCGGCGTCCGATTTCCGCCGGGTGATTGTTTTCATCACGTCCATTTCGGCAGCGGTCTCCAGCATCAACCGCGGTGAATACTGCATCTCGAAGGCCGGGCTTTCGATGGCGGCACGTCTCTATGCAGACCGTCTGGCCGGTTCCGGCATCAACGTTTATGAGGTCCGTCCCGGCATCATTGCCACCGACATGACGGCCGGCGTTATGCAGAAATACCAGACCCTCATCGACGGCGGTCTCTGTCCCATCGCCCGCATCGGTCAGCCGGAGGATGTTGGCCGTGTGGTTCAGGCGCTCTGCGACGGCTGTCTTCCCTATTCGACAGGGGAAATCCTCCATGTGGACGGTGGAATGGCCATTCAGCGGCTATAGGGAGTTTGTGCCAGGGGAGGGTTCTTCTCTCTTGGCCACAAACCCACAGAGGCCTTATCCCATAAAATTCCCTAAAGTGTAGCTTCGTCCTGTTGACAAATATTCACCAATCATGTATAATATTGAGGTAAAATTCAAATACTGAACGTGAGAGGAATGCGCCTATGACTCAGCTGAAGCGAGGAAGGATTCTGCCTACAACACCTTATATGCTTGTCCATCCGGCGGCTGCGGCGCATTATCTGCTTGAGGGACGATCCCTTGTGTGCCTGATCCGGCACGGCCAGACCGATTGGAACCTGGTCAAGCGGCTTCAGGGCAGAGAAAACGTCCCGCTCAACGAGGCCGGTCACGCACAGGCTGCTCTCGTATCACGTCTCATGGAAAATTCCAAACGTCACGGTGTGTCGTTCGCCACAGTCTGTACTTCTCCGCTTTCCCGCGCGTACGATACGGCAAAATACATTGCAGAAACCCTGCAGATCGGCGAACCGGTCGTATTGGAAAATCTCATCGAACGCGATTACGGCAGTCTCTCCGGCCTGACCCTTGACGAACGTCATCGCATGTTTCCCGGCGGCGAACGCCAGGCCGGCAACGTCGAAACCGTCCCCCATGCCGCCGCCCGTATGCTGCGCGCCGTGGACGATATGCTCGAAGTTTCCGCCCGCCGTTCGGTCATCGGTGTCACCCACGGCGGTCTCATCAACGCCGTCTTCTCCCGCCTCACCTCCGGCGAAATCGGCACGGGCAAAACACTGACCGTCAACTGCAGCCTCAGCTGCATCGCCGCCGGCATCGGCGAACCCATCCCCCTTGCCTACAACCTCCAGAACGAATCTGCCACCGTCTACCTGTCCAAGCTGCTCATTCACGGCGCAGATATCTGACCCCCCCATAAATCCTACGCAGTCCTGTATCCCTGTTTTATTTCGCTGAGTTAGCCTTCGCTAACGCTTGAAAGGAGTCCCATGCAAACCAAAAAATATAAGGTCAGCGGCATGTCGTGCGCAGCATGTCAGGCAGCCGTGGAGCGCGCGGTCGCGGCCGTCGACGGCGTGGAGAGTGTGACGGTCAGTCTCATGACCAACTCCATGACCGTTTCCTTCGACGAAGCCATCGTCTCCGACGAGCGCCTGTTTCAGGCCGTCGCCGGCGCGGGCTACGCGGCCGGAGAATGGGTCAAAACGTCCGGATCCGCCGAAGACGACGCCAAAACCTACGCTTCCATGAAAAAACGTCTGATTGCGTCCGCGGTTTTCGCAATTCTCATGATGTACATCACCATGGGACATATGATCGGGCTCCCCCTCCCGGACGCGATTTCGCCGCATACCTCGCCCATCGCCTACGCCGCGGTTCAGCTGATGCTGGCCGTTCCGGTCCTTTTCATCAACCACGCCTACTTTACCGACGGTTTCCGCGCGATGCTCCACGGCAGCTCCAACATGAACACCCTCATCGCAACGGGAGCGGCAGCGTCCTTTCTCTACGGCTGTTATGTCCTTGTCCGGATGATTCTCGGACAGAGAACCGGTTTGGACCTTCATGCCATGACGGAAGAACTGTATTTTGAGTCCGTTACGATGATTCTGACGCTCATTTCTCTCGGGAAAACCCTTGAGTTCCGCGCCAGACGCCATACGTCCGACGCGGTCCGCAAGCTGATGGAACTCACTCCTCCCACCGCGACGGTCATCCGTGACGGACAAACCGTTACCATCCACTCCGACGAGCTTGTACGCGGGGACGTGGTGGTCATCAGGGCCGGAGCCGCTCTCCCCTGCGACGGAACGATTCTCACCGGCGGCGGCGCGGCGGACGAAAGCGTCATCACCGGCGAGAGTGTCCCCGTCCCGAAGGAACCCGGTGACACGCTCATCTGCGGGACGATTCTTCTGTCCGGTTACGCGGAAATGGAGGCGGTCCACGTCGGCGAGGACACCACGGTTGCGAAAATCACGCAGCTTGTGGAAGACGCGGCGGCGAGCAAAGCCCCCGTTCAGAAACTGGCGGACAAAATCAGCGGCGTGTTCGTTCCCGTCGTGTGCGGGATTGCCCTCCTGACGTTCGTACTGTGGCTGATTTTCACGGGCTCCCTGCACCGCGCGGTCGGCTTCGGAATTTCCGTCCTCGTGATCAGCTGTCCGTGTGCGCTTGGCCTCGCAACGCCGACGGCGGTCATG
>JBJFGC010000235.1:0-13098 GCA_051892315.1 Eubacteriales bacterium | reverse complement strand
GGTACTTTTTGAAAAAAGTACCCTCCCCCCGCACCCCCCACCCTCAAAAACTTTCCAAAAAGGAGCAGGGGCAGGGTGTCGTGCAGAATAAGCAAAAAATTTGAACAAATGTTATGTTTTCTCTGATTCAAGTCCTCTCTCAAAAAGTTTCCCACGAAGCCTTGAAATCACTGTGCGCGTGCTATATAATAAGGTCAGAAAAATTTGTACCTGATGCGAGGAATGTGTGATGTACGATATTTTGTGTGAAATGTGGAAGAATCCGGGCAGCACGTTTACGCCGCTTCCGTTCTGGTTCTGGAATGACCGGATCGAGAAGGACGAGCTGGTCCGGCAAATCGACGACTTTCATAAGAAGGGGGTCGATGGGTTTGTCCTGCATCCAAGAATGGGGATGGAACCGGAATATCTGTCCGATGCGTATTTTGAATTGGTGGAGACCTGCCTTGAGGCCGCGGAACGGCGCCGGATGATGGTCGTCCTGTACGACGAGGGAATGTATCCTTCCGGCTCCGCCCATGGAATGGTCGCGGCGGAGGACCGGCGGTTTGCAGCCCGCGCACTTACCGCCGTCCCAACCGGGGAAACCGACGAAGACGCGGAAATTCTCTACCGCGCGTGGTTTCGCCTGAACGAAGGAAAACTCGAGGACGTCCGGCTTGACCGGCCGAAGGAGGACGGCTATATTTCCTACGATTTTGTCCTCACCTATACCGGCGGTACCATCCGCGGCCTTCAGCCCGATGAGGACGACGGCCAGCCGAACGCACCCGCGGCTGCCGACCTTCTGAACCCTGCCGCCGTCGAACGCTTTACAAAGCTGACCCACGATGCCTATTACGCGCGCTTCTCCCGCTTCTTCGGTAAGACGGTCATCGGCTTCTTTACCGACGAACCTTCCGTCGCCGGACGATGTGCCGATATGAAAAAGAAAATCAGCTGGTCGTACGGGATGCTGGAGGATTTCTTCGCGTGCGGCGGCGACTTCACCGACCTCGCCGCCCTGCTGTTCCCCGCAGCAGATAAAAAAATCGCCCGTCACGCCGAACGGGTCTATAAAAAGTCGCTGCACCAGCGGCTCGATAACGTCTATTACCATACCTTGTCCGCGTGGTGTACCGCTCACGGCGTTGCCCTCATGGGTCATCCTGCGGAAAGCGGGGACTGCGATACCGTCCGCTTGTTTGACGTACCCGGCCAGGACCTCGTCTGGCGTATGGTCGAGGAGGGGAACGAGCTGACCGCTCCCGATTCCGTCATGGCTAAGGTCGCGTCCGACGCGGCACGGCATATGGGCGCGGCGCGCAATTCCAACGAGTGCTTTGGTGTCTGCGGAGCGGCCGGAAATCCATGGAACTTCACGCCGGACGACATGATGTGGTATCTCAATTTCCTGTTCGCGCGCGGCTGCAATATGATCCTTCCTCACGCGTTCTACTATTCTGTCCGCACGCCGCTTCAGTCCAACGAACGACCGCCGGACGTAGGCCCGAACAACATCTGGTGGAAGGACTACCGCAAAATTGCGATGTACATCAAACGGCTGTCGTGGCTGAATACCACCTGCGCCAATCATCCCGTCGCCGCCGTCCTCTGTTCAGCGGAACACGTGCCGGTCCGGCCCGTCGAGCCGCTCTATCGCGAAGGCTATCCGTTCAATTACCTCACGGTCGATGATTTCATGAACCGTGCGCATATCCACGACGGAAAAATCCGCATCGACCGGTATTCGTATGACCTGCTCCTTGTGGACAGCCGCCTGCCCATCGACGCGTCCATTGTGGAAAAAATCGGCCGTTTTGTCGTCGAGGGCGGGAAGATGTACAACGGCTCCAACTTTATTGATTTTGTCGTGAAAAATGTCCGCCTCACCTCGTACTTTGAAGGAGAAACGAACGGAAACCTGCGCTTTGTCCCCCTTACCAAAAGTGGCTGCCCCTTTTTCCTGATGGTCAACGAGGGAAGGGGGGAAATCACTGGCCGGCTGGTCACCGATCAGAACGGCGCTGCGGCGGACTTTGACCCGTTCACCGGTGAGACATTCCCAAAGGCGGCGCGGCTGTGCGGCCACGGCTTTGCCTATGACGTGACCATTCCGCCGCACAGCGTTCGGATTCTCGGCATCAATCCGGGCGCGCTCGTGACCCTTGAAAAGGAAGAACCGGCCCCGCTGCACCTGCGTGAGATCGTTTCGCTGGGGGAGGAAAAGAGAACCTTCACCTGCCGCGAGGACGCAGAAAGAGTCCTTTTGAACTTCACAGCCATCCATGATCTTGTGGACGTCAGTGTCAACGACCAGCCCGCCGGCCGCCTTCTTTTCATGCCGTACACGCTGGACATCACCCCCTTTGTCCACCCCGGCACCAATACCGTCGATCTGACTGTGACCGGCAGCATGGCCAACACCTATGGTACCCCCGTTCCCGTCGGCTGTGAGGGATGTACGGTGCGGATTTACGGGGGGAACTTTTGTTGAAATGGAGTTTGCGGGGGAAACTTTGGTTGAAATGGAGTTTGCGGGGGAAACTTGTTTGAAAACAAGTTTCCCCCGCACCCCCTTCAAAAAACTTTAAAAAAATAAGAAAACAACGTTTGTGCAAATTTTTTAGTAGATTTGCACGAAACCTTGCTCCTGTTCTTTTTTGAAAGTTTTTGAGGTGGGGTCCGGGGAGGGGCTTTTTCGGGAAAGCCCCTCCCCGTCAAACTTACGCTTTTTATGAAAGCACCCGTTCTACTAATTCCTCCATGTCGTGGGCGAGCGCGTCGGCGCCGGCGGAGCGAAGTTCCTCCTCGGTACCGAACCCCCAGAGGACACCGATGGAGGAGAGGTGGTTGGCACGGGCTCCTTCGATGTCGTGACGGCGGTCGCCTACCATTGGAATACGGACGCGGGCTTTGGCGTCACCGGTCAGGCCGAGACAGTTCAGGGCATAGGCGATGATGTCTGCTTTTTGCGTGCGGTTTTGATCCAGCGTCGCACCGCAGACGCAGGTGAAAAAAGCAGACAGACCGAAGTGGTCCAGAATCTGCACCGCGAATGGTTCCGGTTTGGACGTCGCTACAGCCAGAGTGACCCCGCGGTCGTGCAGACTGGCGAGCGCGTCCGCGATGCCGGGGTAGGGTTCGTTTTCAAACAGGCCGCGCTTTGCGAAATATTCCCGGTACAGAACCAGCGCGCGGCCGGCTTCTTCCGGCGTCATGCCGAGAAATTCCTGAAACGCGGGAAGAAGCGGCGGGCCAATGAAACGGTACAGCGATTCGCGCGGCGGAAGCTCCCGCCCCATGTTTTCCAATGCGTACAGAATGGAATTCGTAATTCCCAGCGACGGGTCGGTCAGCGTGCCGTCCAGATCGAACAGTGCGTAGATGTTGTTGGCTGCCATAAGGTTCTCCTCTTGTTGAAATCAGAGCGGAAGAATGCGCGCGAGGGCGTACAGCAGGACGAGATGCGCCGGATAGAACACATAGAAGAAATATTTCATCCGGTATTTTCCCGGCTTGCCGTTGTACATTGCCAGAAGCGGGACGGCGAGCAGGCTCCAGAATTGAATCACAAATCCGCTTTGCGTCATGTCGATGCAGAGCGCAAGCAGCGCGGCCGTGAACATGACCAGACGGCGCGGCCGGTCCTCGAACAGGGAGGTGAAAACCGGCAGCAGAATGCCGAAAAAGCCGTAATCCACGTCAATGAGCAGGCAGAGGACAAACGAGGCCGCCGTGAGAAGAACGCATACCGCGCCCGAGAGAAGTTTGTCCGTTTGCGGAGAGAAACATTCCTCCTGCCCAAGCAGCCTTGTGAGCGAACGGTTCAGGGGACTGACGCTGCCGCGGAGGGAGCATTTCAGACTGTCCGTGCAGGCCATCAGCAGGATTGAAATGGAAAAAACAATCAGAATCCCAAGATAAAGCTGCCGGTCGACGATGGTGTAGACAATCTGGCACGCCAGTCCAAGCAGGAAGACACGCAGAAAATACAGCTTCCGGTTTCTGGTATGGCGGAATCCCTCGGCGATGCAGTAGGCATACAGCGGGAAGGAAAGCCGGCCGATGATGCGCATGAACTCCCACTCCGGAAACAGCAGCAATCCGGCGTGATCGATCAGCATCGTAACGGCGGCGATGATTTTCAGTACAAAGGATGACATAGAGCCTCCGCTCCTCCAGGAGAATCCATTCGGATTTTCCGGTATTTCCTGTATTATAGCATATTTGGCCGCCGCATTGCAACCGTTTTTACGGAGTTTCTTTGCGTTCTGTTCCCACGGGAAAAGACACGGTCTGTTTCAAAATCCAAGCAGCACTTGATTCCGGTACACAAATGCTGCCTTGTAAGGGAACGCGGAATGAGGTATACTTCCTATCAGAAACCGGTTTCGCAATACAATTCGGAAAAGGAGAATCCTTATGACCATTGGCCAGACCATCAAAAAAATTCGCCGCGAACGCAACATCACACAGGAAGGGCTTGCGGAATACCTCGGCATCACCTCCCAGGCAGTCAGCGGCTGGGAATGTGACCGCAGCGCGCCGGACATCTCGCAGCTCCCCCTTCTTGCGAACATTTTCGGCGTCACGACGGACGAGCTTCTCGGCGTACATGTTGAAAAAAGGGAAGAGCGAATCCGTGAAATCTGCGAAAGGGCGCAGAAGCTGTTTGCGGACGGCTGCTGGGACGACTCGACGTACCTGCTGCGCAAAGGCCTGCTGGAGTATCCCAACGCCTATCCCATCATGACCAGCCTTGCCGGAAACCTGTTCTGCCAGTCCTTCCGGTGCGACGTTCCGGATTATTCCCGACGGAATATGCGCGAGGACGCACTGGAATATACGCAAAAAGTCATCGCCGAATGTACCGACATCAACACCAAAACCTTGGCGATTCAGTATGCGTGCGACCTTTATGACTGCATGGGCAAAAAAGAAAAAGCAATCGAACTTGCTATGACCGTACCGGAAATTTCTCGGCAAATCCTTCTCCGCAATCTTTATGAAGGTTCCCGTCTGACCGAGTTTTACCGTGAGAATATCCTGAATGACATTTCGGTCTGCCTGTATGAGATGGGACAGCTTGCCGAATGTACCGACGATGAGAAAAATTCTGTGTATACCGAAGAAGAACAGCTTGCAATCGAACGGAAAATCACCGCCATCTATGAAATTTTGTTTGAAGACGGGGACTACAATTTCTTTGCACAGTTTCCGCGGTACGCCTATCTCCGGATGGCGGAGATTTACAGCGGCCGCAACGACGCGGAAAACACCCTGATGGCCCTGCGGAATTATGTCCGGTTCGGGATTCAGTTCTGCGAATATCCCGAAGACGCGGTTCAGACGTCCATGCTGTTCCGCGGCGTAACGTTCGGCGGATGGGTCAAGGGCACGCCGGACGGAGTGGAGGAAGCCAGAAACAGTCTCCGCAGCGAACTGGAGGAGAAACGGTACGACTTTGTCCGGGATACGCCGGAATTTGCGGAAATCCATGCGATGCTCACAGACGCGTGACGGTTCCCGCTCGCCGATTTTAAAAAAATGGCGGGGGAAACTTTTGTTGAACAACGGAGATTCGCTGCGCGAACTCCGCTTTCCCCCGCACCCCCTTCAAAAAACTTTAATAAAAGGCAGAAGGACAACGTTTGTGCAGATTTTTCGGTGGATTTGCACTGCACCTTGTCCTTTCCTTTTTTGAAAGTTTTTGAGGGTGGGGGGTGCGGGGGGCGGGTACTTTTTTCAAAAAGTACCCGCCCCCCGCGAATTCATAATTTTTATAGCTTCTTCACCCCGCAGCGGTCCGCGAAAATCACGTCGCCGGAGACGGTGTATTCTGCCCATCCGATGTAGCCGTCCGTCAGATCAACGGCGTCGTAGCGGCGGGTCATGGTGTCGAAGAGGGGCATATAGCCCGCGGAACGTCCGGTGTAGGAGGTCAGGTCGTACGTCGCGGTCCGCTCGCCGTTTGGATAGGAGCTGACCACACGGACGATACCGACGGTGGGCGCAAAATAATATTCCTTATGCCCGCCGCGGTAGGCAAGACCGCCGGAGAAGCCCTCAATGTCCAGCGTGAGCTTCCGACAGTCCCCGAAGGAGCCGGCCGCCGTGACGATGGTTCCGGCGGAGTCGCAGGTCAGTTTGGTGGTGATCGGAGTTTTCCAGTAGAGCCTCCGGATTTCCAGAGCGGCGCCCGGCTTCCATTCGTCCGACCAGAGACAGCCGGCGGCATCGGTGAGGATTGTGTAAATGTCGTTGAACAGGAGCGGATAACCGGCGTCTCCCGTACCGGCCATTTCTTTCCATTCAAATCCATAGCTCCCGTTGTCGTCGAGCGTGCGCCCGCCGTCCGTTTCGATCATCGGCAGATATTCGAAGAAATTCCAGTGACCGGACATCGTGCGGTTCGGATTGAATTCGCTGTCCGTATCCAGAATGCGCTGCATTACGCTGCACGCCGCCCTGGTGTGAGCCCTCTGACGTGAGGTTTTGGCCAGCGCCTTCGCCCGTTCCATGGGATAGGATACATCCGCCAGATGCTCGTTTCCGTCCGCGCCCTCCGAGCAGTATTCGCGGCGCATCTGAAGGATCATGTCCTCCCAGTCGTTTTCGTTGTATTTTTCCCGAATAAAATGATTGTTGTGCGCGACCGTGACGTTTGTCCCGTCGGCGTAAATCATTTCCGCGGAAATGCCGCAGTCCACGCAGGGATTGGAGGGAAGGCCTTCGAAAACATAGTCCCAGCGGTTGCCGGCGGCACAGGGAAGAAGACCTTCCCCGCCTTCCACGTGATACTCCTTCAGCAGGGTGACGGTGGTCTCCCCGGATTGGAGAACCTCCTGCTTTACTATGCCGACGCCGCTTTTCAGGTAGGTTTTTACGATTTGTCCCTGCCGGGTGCGCGTCACCCACAGCTCGCATCCCGGAAACGTTCCGCACGGCGTTTCCAGCGTGAGGGCGTCCGCCTCCAGGGTCAGCGATGATGTCCCGTCCGTACCGGTATAGGTCTCTCCCAGCTTCTGGCCGTGCGGCGGAAAATACCGGTCGCATGCGGCCAGATTCCAGAAGATGTACATGGGATCATGATATTTTCCGAGTTCGCATTTGCCCAGACCATAGCCGGGCTGGGAGACGGCGCGAAGCTCGCCGTTTACGATACGGTAATGTTCCGCGTACATTTGGATATTATACTGGTAAGCGGCAAGCTCCCGACGCTTCAGCAGCGCTTTTTTCACGGAAATCGCGTTTGCGTAGTAGACATCCTTTGGCTTCAGAAGGGCAAGGACCTGTTCCAGCGCCGCCTGACCGTTTTCCCAGTCGTTCCTGCGGAAATATTCATTCGCCAGCCAGAACCACGCGCATCCGAGCGACAGCGGATAATTTCCCTGTTCCAGACGGGGGATCTGCTGATCCCTGATGAATTCGAGCAATGCGTCGCCGGAGAGCTTGGAGTGTTCGATTTCTGTGACTGCTTCCATCACTTCGTCGTTGTGACTGCGTTCCGCGGCGTCGCGGAGACGGGCGAAGGTTTCGTCGCTTTGGGTTCCCTTGACGTTCCACCAGCCAATCTGCAGGATGTTGGCCAGCGCGGAATACTTTTCCGTGGATTCGTGGAGATTTTCGATCTCCGGAAGAAGCGCGCGATAAGCGTTTTCGATGGGGCTGCGATCGTTGTTCAGCAGCATGAGCTTGAGTTCTTCCACTTTTTTCATGACTTTTTCCACCAGAGTGTCGTTTTCCTGTTCGTTCATAGCACACAAATCCTTTCTGATTTTCTGCCGGCCCTCGTGAAGCTGCCATTTGACCGTCCCCGCCGGAACGTGCATTTGTTCGGCGATTTCGGCGATGGAGAGTCCTTCAAAGTAATGCAGGCAGAGGACCTGCTTCACCTTATCGGGCAGTCTCGCGATGCTGTCGTGCAGGTTTTCGTAGTTCTCGTCCGGCATAAGAAGCCCCTCGACGCACGCATTATGGTCCTGCTCATACTTCAGAAGCACATCGAAATCCATGTACTCCCGTACCCGCACAACCATATTTCTGGCGCTGTTTTTTGCGATGCGGCAGACCCACGCGCCGAATTTGGCAGGTTCGCGCAGGGTGTTCAGCTTCAGCCATGCGGAGACAAAGGCATCCTGCGCGGCGTCCTCTGCCATATACGAATTGTGCATCACCGAATAAGCTGAGGCCAGCACGGCGCTCTGGTACCGCAGAACCAGTTCCTCATAGGCTTTCTGATTCCCGACGAGGGTCAGGTTCACGAGAATTTCGTCGTTCTGTTCCGAATAAAGCATGAAGCGCATCCTTTCTGTTGGTTCTTATGTCTTTTTGCAGCTGCTGTACTATAGACAATCGGGAAGGCGAAAAGGTTGGCGGAGGAGAAAATTTTTTTGAGAAAGTTTGGATGCAGGATGAGAAAAAAGAAGGGAAACCCGTTGGAAAACAGGTTTCCCCGAAAAGGAAAGCGGTTACTGATAGAAGTCCGCGACTTTTTCCATGACCTTGCTCTCGGCCTTTTCGTTTGTCTGATAATAGGAGGAAATGTTATTGTTGTCGGAGCCGATGGTGCTGGAGATCAGGCGAAGCTGCATTCCCGGTCCCATGTTGACGAACAGGTAGGAGAAGCTGATGATGCGGTTGGCAAAGACGATATCGAGCATTTCGGCGGACTCAAGGTCGGTGGAATAGCGGTTTTTGAGCGCCTTTTCGCTGTACGCCGGGAGAATGTTCTTGTAGCCCGCATAGCTCATGGCTTCCGCGATGATACCGGTACGCTCAAGATCGCCTGCGGTAATCGGGATGGAGAGGAGCAGGTCGGTGCAGGGGCCGATGTAGTCGGACTGAGTTTCGTCAAGCTTCGGGAAGGGAGCGATTCCATAATTGATATCGGTTTCCATGAGGTAGGGAATCTGGTCGCCGATGCACTTGAAGGTGAAGACGGCGGTACCTGCGGCGAACATTTCCATCGCTTCTTCGCGGGCGTTGCCCATTTTGCACCATACGCTGTTGCTGCCGGAGCAGAGCCAGCTGTAAAGCTTGTCGACGAGGGAAATGGTTCGTTCGTTATTCACATTGAGGACCATTTCAGAACCGTTGCCGGTTTTCTGGTAAGATTCAATGCCGAAACCTTCAAGCCAGCAGTAGGGGGCGCTTGTAAAGACGAAGCCCATGATATCGGCCTTATCCTGTTTGTTATCGCCGTTGGCGTCGATGTAGATATCGGCCATGGAAGCCATGGTATCGATGGTCCACGTGCCGTCCTTGACGAGTTCATACGGTTCGGTCAGACCGAGGTCGGCGATAAGATCCTTGTTGAAGAAGGTGACACGGGTTTCATGGAGGGCGCGATAGGTGGTGTAATTGGAGATGTAATACATCTTTCCGTTGAGGGTCAGGCTGTCGACGGTGAACTGCGGCCACCAGACAGCGGTCGTGTCGATGTAGGGAATCTCATAAATGTTGTGGAACCAGCCGTTGAGCGCCATGGAGCCGCTGGTACAGTCGTGAAGCTGGGCAATGTCGTAAGCGTCGTCGCCCGCCATAATGTAGGCCTGAATGATGGCCGCGTCGCTGTTGGAGGTAATGGAAACCGTGCTGTAGGTAATGTTGAACTGTTCCGCAACCTCGGAATTTGCGTCGAAGACCGCGTCGTTGACGGTTTCGCCGGTGCTTTCAGCGGCGTAAATGAATTGTGTTGTCGAATCGGTGGAAAGAATACGGTAATTGTAACCGTCAAAATCCTTCGCAGGAAGATCCGGCTTCGGCAGCGTTTCTTCTTCCTCCGCAGCGGGAGTTTCGGCCGCACCGACTTCTGCGCTGCTTTCCGGTGCCGTTTCCTCCGATCCTGTTTCGCTGCATGCAACCGTTCCGGCAGCCATCAGCAGGGCAAGCAAAAGAGCCAAAAATCGTTTCATTTTTTTCCTTTCGTATCGTATGATAAAAAATGTGGCAGCCCCATTATAATCCATTTGCGAAAGAATTGCAAGAGTTTGGGGGAAAGAAGTTTAGGGGAACCTTTCGAAAAAGGTCCCCCTTGAACCATATCCATTGTACGGTACGGTGCTCTTATTTCTTCCGATTGGTCACAATTTCTTCCGTGTCCGAAGCGATCATCAGTTCCTCGTTGGTGGGAAGAACATAGACCTTAACTCTGGAGGCCGGAGTGGAGATTTCCACCGTGTTCGGCTGGTGGTGGGTCTTGGCATTCAGTTCGCGGTCGATTTCGATGCCGAAGAATTCCATGTCGGTGCAGGCACGGTCACGGAGTTCGGGATTGTTTTCGCCCATGCCGGCGGTCCAGACGATCGCGTCGAGACCGTTCATTGCTGCGGCGTAGGAACCGATGTACTTCTTCACCTGGTACGCGAGGGTGGAGGCTGCGCGGTAAGCGTCCTTGTTGCCTTCGAGGATCGCTGCTTCAATGTCACGGCTGTCGGAGGAAATGCCGGATACGCCGAGGAAACCGCACTTCTTATTCATATAGTTGTCTGCTTCTGCGGGAGTCCAGCCTTCACGTTCCATCAGGAAGGGAACGATTGCCGGGTCGATGGAACCGCAGCGGGTACCCATCATAACGCCTTCCAGGGGAGTGAGACCCATGGAGGTGTCAACGCACTTGCCGCCCTTGACGGCGGAGATGGAGGAACCGTTGCCGATGTGGCAGGTGATGATTTTGGTTTCTTCCAGCGGCTTGTCGAGAAGCTTTGCCATTTCGCGGGATACATAACGGTGGGAGGTACCGTGTGCGCCATAGCGGCGGATCTGGTACTTATCAGCCATTTCCTTGGAGATGCCGTAGGTGTAAGCCTGTTCGGGCATGGTCTGGTGGAACGCGGTGTCGAAAACGAGAACCTGCGGCTTGTCCGGCATCACAGCGAGACAACCCTTGATGCCCATGATGTGCGCGCCGGTATGAAGCGGTGCAAAGTCACGGCAGAGTTCGAGCTTTTCGAGAACTTCGTCGGTCAGGAGAACGGATTCAAAGAAGTAGGGACCGCCATGCACAACGCGGTGGCCGACGGCTTCGATTTCATTCATGTCGGAGATAACGCCGGTTTCCGGATCGGTGAGGTACTTGACAACGATGTTGGTGGCAACGGCGTGGTCGGGCATCGGAATCTCAGCCTTAATCTTTTCGCCGGATTCGCCCTTGCGGTGTTCAATGCGTCCGTCAATCCCGATGCGCTCGCAGATCCCTTTGGCGAGAACGGATTCGGTCGCGGTGTCGAAAAGCTGATACTTCAGGGAAGAAGAGCCTGCGTTTACGACTAAAACTTTCATTTTGGATAGTTCCTCCGAGTATTATTTTAAAATATATTTGACAGTGGAAACAATATACTATATAATTATATATGAAACAATCCAAAAAAACAAGATATTTCAAATTATTTGTAGGAAAAAATAAAAAAGATGGGATTACATGCGTTAATTTGTGAACTTAACCCAATTCATCTGGGCCATGTTGTCGTGATCGAACGCGCGAGGTCCGCTGCCGGCGTGACAGCCGCCGTTCTGAGCGGAAATTTCACGCAGCGGGGTGAGCCGGCGCTGTATGATAAATATGCCCGCGCCCATTCCGCGCTCCTTGCCGGATGCGATCTTGTGTTCGAGCTGCCGTTTCCGTGGTGCTCCGCGGGGGTGGAAGCGTTCGCGCTGGGAGGCGTTACGGTCGCGGCCGGCGTCGGTGCGGAGGGACTGACGTTCGGATCGGAATCGGGACGGCTGGACGATATCGAACAAATCGCGGCCGTCAAAGCGTCGCCGGAATTTGCGGCAGCCGTTCGCGCGGAAGAAGCCGCAGCGCGGGATGCCGGAAGCGCGGTGATTTTTGAACAGGTTCTTCACCGGTTCGGCCTGGAAGAAATGCCCGGTGCGAACGATAAGCTCGGCGCGGAGTACATCCGGTTCGGAAGGGAAGCGGGAATCGCGCACTTCACGGCGGTCGAACGGCTGCGCGGTCTGAAAAGCGCGAGTGCGCTTCGTGCGATGGACTTCGCGGACTGCGAACCGTATATGCCGCCGGAATCGTTTTCCTTTCTGCGGACGGCGGCGCGCTGTGATTATGCGAAGTATGCGGAAATCCTGTTCCATCACGCCAGACTGTACCTCGCCGGAACGGACCACCCCGTTCTGCAGATCGCCGCAAAAAAAGCGCGGGCGGTCACGGAGGCGGGAGAATTTCTGCACACCGCCGCCACCAAAAAATACACCGCCGCGCGTGTGAGACGGGAACTTTTGTTTTCGGTCACAAACGTCCGCGCGGAGTGGCTGAAAACGCCGCCGCGGTATACCATTCTTCTCGCGGCCAACGAACGCGGGCGGCGGTATCTGTCGGAAAACCGGCGGACGCTTCCGTTCCCGATCGTCACCAAACCGGCGGACTATGTCCCGGCGGACGACACCGACGCAGAAATCCGCCGGTGCCACGTTCGGGCGGACGAGCTGTACAGCCTCGTGAACGGACTTCCGGCGGATTCTTTCATGAAACGGCACCCGGTCATGCTGTGATTTTGATGGCTTCCTTCTGCAGGACCGGTGCCGGTTTTTCCTTGACGGAAAATGCAAAGAAAAAGAAAAAGCGGACAGAGGTTTTCTCTGTCCGTTTTGGTTTTATTCCATGTATTCCCGTACCCGAAATCCCGCTCCGATGTCGGCCGCGATTTTTGCACAGCGTTCCAGGTCGGCGTCGGGGATGGTGCCGCGGACGGCGGTAAGAACCACCTTGGGGACGTATTTCACGACCTCGCGTGCGAATTTAATCACACCGGTGAAGGTGTCTTCGCCGAATTTCGGGTGGCAGAGCTTCATGTAGGTATCGGAATCCGCCGCGTTGAGGCTGACGGACACGCAGTCCACCAGTCCGCGGAACATGGGCGCTGTATCTTCCTTCAGAATGAGGGACGCGTGGCCGTTGGTGTTCACACGGATGGGCGTGGTCGTCAGTTCACGGAGTTTCCGGCAGGCCGAGAGCATGTCGTAAAGCCGGCACGCAGGCTCACCGAAGCCGCAGAAAACGATTTCGTTGAACTTGTTGAGATTGTGGGACGTAAGATCGGCGATAATTTCCTCGAACGTAGGTTCGCGTTCCAGGCGTAAATCGGCGAAAATTCCCGT
>JBJFGC010000234.1:0-3196 GCA_051892315.1 Eubacteriales bacterium | reverse complement strand
AATGAAAGAAAAGTTTTGGAAAAAGGGGGCGTAAAAACCCTCGAACCATGTTAAGATCACCAAGAAAGGGGAATCCTATGATTATCCGAAGACTGAGGAAGGACGAAAACAGAAAGCTGGATGCGATTCAGAGCCTGGCGTTTTCTTTTTCGTACGATGCGGAGGCCGCGGACGGCGAGTTGGAGAGCGAGGTTTACGGCGCATTTCTCGACGACGGGGAGACGCTGACCGCGACGATTTTCACACCCGAATTTGAAAGCTATATCGGTGGGAAGCCGTTCAAATCCGTCGGTATCGGCGGAGTGGCGTCCCTGCCGGAATACCGGAGAATGGGCGCGATTCGCGCGATTTTCGACGAAATTTTCCGTCTGGCGCCCGAACGCGGCTGGGCGACGAGCTACCTGTACCCGTTTTCCTTCTCCTTTTACCGCCAGTTCGGCTACGAACGGGTCATGAAGCGGATGCGGCTGAAGGTGCCGGCGTCCGCTCTCCGGAGCTTTGCGCGAAACACCTCGGGAAAGCTGTACGTCAAGGACGGGCCGGTGAAAACGGAGGATCTGCTGACGGTATACAACGCGTATGCGGCGAACTACGACGTCATGTTCCATCGCCGGAACGCGCACGCCTATTCGGACCGGCCGCACAAGTCGCAGCGGCTGACGTACGTCTGGTACGACGGAGAGGTTCCGGCGGCTCTGGCGACGTTTTGCTGCCGGAACGGCGTCATGACGGTAACGGAGCTTTGCTACACCTCGCCGGATGCTCTGCGCGGGATGCTGGGCTTCCTGCGGATGTTCGAGGGGCAGGTTGGCGAATACTGCTTTGAGGAGCTTCCGCCGGACAGCGAGCTGGAGCTTCTTCTCGGCGAATACGTGGATGCGGAGTATTCCCTGTACAACGGTGCGATGGGGCGGGTCCTTCTCCCGCAGGTTCTTCTCGAGAATCACCGCTACCCGCGGGAGCACGGGCATTTCCGTCTGCGGGTTGACGACACGCTGGCGTACAGCCGCGGGGTCTACGCGGTGGAATACGGGGACGGCGAGGCGCAGGTGGAGAAGCTGCCGTTTGACGCGTCCTGCGATCTGTCTCTGACGGTGCCGCCGCTGAGCCGGATCCTGCTGGGCAGCGAGCGGTTTGACGCGCGCAGAGCGTCCTATCTGGAGGGTGTGACGCTTTGCAGCGGCGCGGACGATTTCTTCCGGGCGTTCTGCGGCAGTCCGACCAATCTTCTGGAAAAATTCTGATACAATTCTGGAGAATACACGATGGATTTCAGGAAACTTCGCGTGGCGCTGGATGGACCGAGCGGCGCCGGAAAGAGCACGGTGGCCCGCGCGGTAGCGGCGAAGACCGGCTTGCTTTATGTGGACACCGGTGCGCTTTATCGGACGGTAGGGCTGCACGCGGCGGAAAACGGCGCGGCGCCGGAGGACACCGCGAAAATCATTGCGCTGCTGGACACGGCGGACATTCGTCTGACCTACCGTGACGGGGTACAATGTGTTCTGCTTCACGGAGAGCCGGTCGGGGAGCGCATCCGCACCGAGAGGGCGTCGGTCTACGCTTCGGCGGTATCCAAAATTCCGGAGGTACGCGCGTACCTTCTCGCAATGCAGAAAAAACTGGCTGCGCAGGGCGGCGTCATCATGGACGGCCGCGACATCGGCACGGTGATCATGCCGGACGCGGAAGTGAAAATCTTTATGACGGCTTCACCGGAAGAGCGTGCGAAGCGCCGCTGCAAGGAACAGCTCGAACGCGGTCTTCACGTGACCTACGACGAGGTTCTCTCCGCTATCCTTGCGCGCGACAAGCAGGACAGTGAGCGCGCGGCAGCACCTCTTCGTCCCGCGCCCGATGCTATCCTCTTCGACAACACGGGTTATGATGTGGAGGGCTCAGCGGACTACATTATTGAGAAGATGCGGCAGGTTTGCTGACGGCGGGGCGTTTGGCAAATTGGGGCCGTCCGGGGCTCTGTTCCGGAAGACCCCAAAATAAACCAAAATAAAAACAAAAAATACCATGGAGCAGGATATGACGTTTTACGAGTGGTTTTATAAAACCTTCAAGCCGTTGGTGATGCGGATTTATCGGGTTGAGGTGCGCGGACGGGAGAACATTCCGGCGGAGGGGGCGCTGATTGCGGCGAACCATACCTCCTTTTCGGACGTGCTTGTGATTTCGGCGGCATCGACGAGACAGGTGCGGTATATGGCGAAGAAGGAATTGTTCCGGACACCGATCGGACCGCTCGTACGCGCGTTGGGGGCCTATCCGGTCGACCGGGGCGGCTCGGACGTCGGGAGCATCAAGCGGACGTTCGCATTGATTGAGGCGGGGGATCTGGTCGGGATTTTTCCGCAGGGCCACCGCCAGGGCCGGAAGGATCCGCGTACAACGGAGGTCAAGGCCGGCGTCGGAATGATCGCGTACCACACAAAGGCGCCGGTTGTGCCCGTTTTTGTCGAGAACAGCCGCATGAAAACGGGGATGTTCCGGAAAAACATCGTTACTTTTGGAAGCCCCATCCGCTTTGAGGAGCTGGCTTTTACGGGAGGACATATGACGGAGTATACCCGCGCGGCACGGATCATTTTCGACCGCATCTGCGAAATCAAATACGGAAGAAGCGAGCTTCCGGACGCGGAAAAACCTGCCCTTCCGGAAACAAGGAAAGAGTGAAAATGGAAATTACAATCGCAAAACACGCGGGCTTCTGCTTCGGCGTCAAAAACGCCACCGACGTGCTCGAGGCCGAAATCGAACGCGCACGGCGCGAAAACTGCGGCCGCCGCGTTCTCACCCTCGGGAGGATTATCCATAACGATTTCTATATCAACCGCATCCATGCGCTCGGCGTCGAGGAAATCGAACGCGAGGACGTCCCTGACATCATCGCTGCCGCCCGGCGGGGCGAGTACCTCTCCGTTGTCATCCGCGCTCACGGGGAGCTGGCGGACATCGTGCGCGCCCTCGAGGAATGCGAGGCGCAAAGTGAGCATTTCACTCTCCTCAACTGCACCTGCCCCAATGTCGAAAAGGTGCGGCGCATCGCGCGCGAAAATTCAGGCGAGGAGCGGATTTTTATCCTCCTCGGCGCCTCCACCCACCCCGAGGTTGAGGGCATTATGAGCTGCGCGGAGGGCGAAAAATACGTCCTTCCGGACGCTTTGGCCCTTGAAACCTGGCTGAA
>JBJFGC010000233.1:0-3202 GCA_051892315.1 Eubacteriales bacterium | reverse complement strand
CCTCACCCACGGCGGTACGTACAAAGCCGCCGTATACGAAGAAGACGGAGAAATCGTCCTGTCCAACGGACTTGCGGAACGGCGGTTCATCGTCAAACCGGATTTTGCATGCGTCAGTCTGGTCAACCTTCTGTCGGGGGAACAGTTTTTGCGTTCCATCAAACCCGAAATCACCGTCACCATCGACGGCACAAAATATCCCGTCGGAGGAGTTACCGGTCAGTTTGAACATGGCTTCATGAAAAAATCCTGGTATCCAACCTTCCGTCCGGCCGACGGCTTTCACTTCACCCACTACACGACCGCCCCGGTGGAGAGAAACATCGTCTGGAAGCGTCGGAGACCGGCTGCCGAGGAGACGTATCCTCCGGCAGGCATCTGTCTGAAAGCGTATTTTGCGTCCGAACGGCCGGAGCTGCAGGGGATCCGAATCTGTGTCCGGTACGAGCTTTTCGACAATATGCCCACCTTCGCCAAATCGTTCGAACTCGTAAACGAAAGCGGACGGGACATCCGGTTGAACGAATTTGAGGCAGAAATTCTCGCCCTGACGGAACACGACATGGGAACTCTTGAGGTGAACAATGTAACGCCGCAGTCGAGAAATATCATCGCCCTGTCTAGTATCGAAAACACCATCACACCGACCTTCCATTATGAGGAAGACCCCGAATACACGTCGCAGATTGACTATATGTCCCATTATCCGATTCTGCTTGTGTCCAAGCCGCCCATCGGACCGTACAAAAAAATCCAAAACGGCGAGACATTCGCGTCCTATTACGCCTATCTCCTGCTCTTTGACGAAAACGACCGGAACCGCCGGATGCTGCAGATCGATTTGTTCTACAAAAAGCTCGCGCCGTGGACAACCGAGAACCCGATTTACGTTCATATCATTTCCACGGATTTTGACACCATCGCCGCCGGCATCGACCAGTGTGTCGAAACGGGCTTTGAGATGGTGATTCTGTCGTTCGGCAGCGGACTGAATATGGAGGATGTGTCGGACGAAAACATCGCCAAATTCAAAAAAATCGCCGACTACGCCCATTCCCGGGGGATCGAAATCGGCGGCTATTCCCTGCTGGCTTCCCGGAACATCGACGAAGAAAACAACGTGGAAGCGGAAAAGATCATCTTTGGCAACTCGCCCTGTCTGGGAAGCGAATGGGGCATCCGATACATGAAAAACATCCGTACGTTCCTGGAAAAGACAGGCTTTGACGTTCTCGAGCACGACGGTTCCTACCCGGGAGACTACTGCCGTTCGACGAAACATCCGGGACATGAGTGCTATGAGGATTCCCAGTACACGCAGCTCATGGCCATCACGGAGCTCTACGGCTGGTGCAAGGAAAAGGGTATCTACCTCAACGTTCCCGACCATTATTACCTCTCCGGCAACAACAAGTGCGCGATGGGCTACAAGGAAGTCAACTGGTCCCTCCCCCGGGAACAGCAGGTTCTCCTCGCCCGCCAGAACATTCACGACGGTACCTATGAGAAGCTCCCCACCATGGGCTGGATGTTTGTCCCGCTGACACAGTATCACGGCGGCGGAGAAGCGGCAACCATTGAGCCTCTGTGCGAACACCTCGACCACTACCGGATGATGCTGAACAACAACCTCATGGCGGGCGTTCAGGCGTCGTACCGGGGAATGCGCCTTTACGATACCGACGAAACGAAAAAGATGGTGGCCGACAGCATTGGAGTTTACAAGGCGCACCGGGCAATTCTGGAAAGTCCGGCCATTCACATCCGGCGTGCCGACGGACGGGACTTCGATGGCTATCTCCACGTGAATCCGCAGCTGGAGGAAAAAGGTCTGGCGGTCTTCTTCAATCCGCTCGACACCGAAATCCGGCGCAGAATCCGGATTCCGCTCTACTACACGGGCATCGAAAATACGGCAGTTCTGTCGCGCTTTGACGAAGCTCCGCAGGAATTTGCCCTCACAAGGGACTACTGCATTGAAGCGGAAATTACGATTCCGGCCGGCGACTTCGTCTGGTACACGGTCCGGAACGCGGAGTAAATCCGAGAAGGGGGCCTATAGGAGTTTGAACGATGTAAGGTGATAAATTCTGCGCCAGTGCGGAACGCCTGTGAGAGATCCAAAAGGACCGTGCTATCCTTTCCGCTGGACAGCACAGTCCTTTTTTAGGAGGATGTTCGTGTGATTATCCTATTTTCGTTTTACCCCATCACATCCAGCATATTTTCGATAAAAATGCCATACCCCTTTGTGGAATCGTTGATCATGACGTGTGTGACGGCCCCCGCGATGTGCCCGTTCTGGATGATGGGGCTGACGCTCACGGTTGCTTGCAGTGATGGACAACACTTTCGATTGACAGCCGCACTTTCTTATGTTATAATTTATATCAGGAAAAACTGTGCTTGCGAGGAGTATCTGATGAAAAAATTTAAATGGACACTTTTAGGTTTATTCATTGTCGGTATTATCGGTATACTTACAGCAGTATTTATGGAGGCTTTTATGAGTTCTGACTATGAGATGAAATTGGTCACGATTGGCTCTGACAACGAAAAAACATATGGACCGGGGTTTACGGTGAGTGAAGGAGACATCATCCTTGATAAAGGTTATCGTTTTACCGTTCTTCCCGGAAGATTCGACTTCTCGAAGCCGGTAAGAAAAAAACCTTTTACAAACCAACCGGAGGAAACCTCAGAAAGACTGCTGAGAGTGAAGGAACTGAATGAGGATTCTGCGGTGATCGCAATTCTTCAGCAGAATACTCATATGGAAGGCAAGATGATCGTAACGGAGGAAACGGAATCGCTGATAACCGTTAAATACGGCAAGATGTTCAGTGTTTACGCAAAAGAGCAGATAATGGATCTGCCGGGAGGTATTATGTATACTTTTGTCATTGAAAATACCAACGCATCGGAATCAAAAACGCAGAAATTCTGTACCGAATGCGGAAACAAGCTGACAAAAGGGGATAAATTCTGCCGTCAGTGCGGAACGCCTGTGAGATAAAAGCAACCGCCCGGGAAATCCCGGGCGGTTGTTGGTTATGCCGCCGCCTCCAGCATATTTTCGATAAAAATTCCATATCCCCGTGCCGGATCATTCACCAAAACATAAGTAAATTGATGATACCTACACCTCAAAGTCCTCAACACTCAGCAAAATATAGCGGAAAAAGCCCATATTTCGGTAGAT
>JBJFGC010000232.1:0-3205 GCA_051892315.1 Eubacteriales bacterium | reverse complement strand
CAAGTAAAATACTTAAAACCGTTTCATATATTTCTTTCAGCTTTCAAACTGGAGTTCCACGGTACAGGCGCTGGAGTCAATAACCGTGTCTCTGATAAACCGACCGCTGACCAGTGTCACACCGTACTTTGCGCCATGGTAGTTGAGCGAGAGATGGCTGCCGTCCGCATCTTCCACATCCGGGAGATGTCCACCATCCATTCCGATGCGAAGACTGATACGGAACGGTTTGTCCGCAGTGATCTTCAGTCCGTTTTCATACAGCTCCACAGAAATCTTTCCGTAGGTTACCGCAGCACGACCGTCCCCGTTATCTGTAAAGGTCATGGTATCGTACTGCGGAATTCTGCCGTCCCAGTAGGTAAGATACGCGCCGGCTGTCACGCCGTTTCCGCTGTGACGGTTCCCGTCCACCAGGGGAAGCGTTTCGTATACGGCCTCGTTTCCTGTGCAGACCGTATTTTCGTATGGATCCGGGAACTTCTCGCTGAAAACGTGCAGATCACGGATGCGCATGGTCCCATGGTCCCCATAAAGGTTCACGCGATAATATTTGCTGGAATACCAGACGGAATCACGCTCGGGATCGTTGAAAGCGGTATGCGCTGTAATAGCAGATGCGGGTGTTGTTTTATAAGTCTGCTTGAACCATCGACCGGTATCACCGAGCGGTTCAACAATGAGCTTCCCATCGTTCTGGAGCTTCTCAAACTGCGCAAACTGATAGGTCAGACCGTCTTTCATGGCCTCCCAGCCAAAGCTGTTTTCCTGACCGGCCTGCGCGTAACCGAATGTCAGACAGTCACCGTTGTAGTTTTCGCGCAAAAACCAGTCGACCCAGGCCGGAACGCCGCCGCCCCCTCCGTTGTAAACCGGTTCAAGTGTGATAACGCCCTGTACCTTCTGGGCACCGTTTTCGGGATTCATGCCAAAGTCATATTGATAAACCGGGTCGGACCCAAGCATCCGGAACAGAGGAGCAGGAATCTGTTCCTGCTCTGACTGCGCAGGCATAAAAACGTTCGTACGGCTGGGATAATATGCTTGTCCGTAATAGCCGCCCCAGAGTGTATACCCGTCGGTACCATACTGTTCCTTGCAGTTGCAGATCGCATCCAGGCCGTATTGGTCGGAAATATAGCGGATGGTGTGGGAATCGAAAAACCACGACCCAAATACACGCGGATAATACCCAAAGACCTTTTTGAATTCTTCGTACAGCACGTCAACGAGCTTTTCCCGTTCCTCCTTCGTATAACCTACGGAAAAACCACAGTGGGCGTGCCAGTCCCAGGGAAAGCGGCCATGCCAAGTCAGTCCGGCTTTTTCAACCTGCGGCTGAACGGTTTCAAACCATACCCCAAGCTCAAACTGATTCGGATCGAGAGAAGAGAAAAGATCGGTGTATTCCGGAAGAATCAAAGCATCGTACTGAAAGAGAAACGTACCGCGGAGATGATGCTCCTTCATCAGGCGAATCTGTTCCGTAACTGGTTTTATGAGATCCACGGTCAAACGCGGTTCGACAGCACGGATGAAATTTACAATGTTAACAATCTGTCTTTTTTTCATAGAAACGGTTCCTTTTATGAATAAGTTTTTCAAAATACGTACCGGGGGTGTGTGAAAAACATCTCTCACCGAAAACAGGCTTACCGTATTTCACACTTCTCTGCCCTCTCCTTGGCCCGAAGGACAACACGCAGCGGATGGAACTCGTCGTCCCGCGACAGCGGAAAAGGAGAGCCAAAACGCAAGTGGCGCACCAGCAGGTCAAAGTAGTCTGCGCATGGAACTTCCGGTATTTCCAGTTCGCCTTCGTCCCGGTCCGTGTAGAGATGCGTGCGGCGGCCGCCGTCGGTAAGCTCGACCATACCGCGCCTTCCGAAGACACGGACTGATTCGTTTCCCCAAGAGGGAAATCCTGTGGGATTGAGATAATTCAGCACCACAGAAGCCACACCTCCGTTTTCCAGAGACATTGCCATCGACGCTGCCGTAAAAATTCCGTCATCTTTCAACGGACCTCCGAGATGGGTCTCATAGGTTCGGACGTCCCGGACGTGAATGCCGGTGATGTGTTCGATAAACCGGACGGCGTGGATGCCGACCCAGCGGATAAGCCCTCCGTCCGTTTCTTCATCCTGCGGACGACAGTCAAAGCGTGACGGGTACGACTTCTGTGCATACACCTGTATGACCTCTCCGATTTTTCCGCTCTGTACTACGCTGCGCACGGTCCAATACGGTTCATAAAAAATGCTGTCCGCCATTTCGTGAAATTCGCGTCCCGCCGCGTCGGCAGCGGCGAAAATACGCTCCAATTCGTTCTCATCCAACGCGGAAGGTTTCTCGGCGTAAACATGCTTCCCTGCGTTCAGGCAGGCGATGGCATCTGCAGCTTGGTCCGCACGTCTGGGGGAACAAAGGGAAATGAGCGTGAGAGACTCGTCGCGCAGCATATCCTCAAGAGAAGAATACACTGGGACAGATGCATCCGGCAAATGTGCTTCTTTCGTCATACAGAGTGCTGCAAGCTCAGCATCCGGATGATGAACAAGTTTTCGCTGAATCTGATGGCCATTGTTTCCGTATAGGCCGACCCGTATTTTTTCCATGATTTTCCTCCTCTTCAGGAATCCAGAACTTCAAATATCGCTTTCCACACGTCGGGATCCTGCTCCGTCATACGGTTCCAGTCGTAACGCTTTACGAACGCCTGCTTCTGCTCGTCGGTATCCAGCGCATGGGCGGAGAGACTTCGCTTCAAATCGGCAAAAAAGGCGTCCTTGTACCGTACCGCATCAGCGGTATAATTAGGATTATGTCCCTTCCCGTGAACGAGCAGGAAACGGATGTTGTCACGTTCCGCAAGCTCTTTTCGTAGGACATCAAAATGGCACGTGTTGCGAACGATTGCGTCATCCTCGGAATGGACTACCAGTACCTTCGCATTGGTGTTCTTCAGCGCTGCAACCGCACAGGAACGAACATAATCCGGATTGGACGCTTGCTCCACGTCATACAGATGCCGGCAGAACACCCGCATAGGGCCACGGAATGTCTGCCGGAGCATCCGGCTCACAGAAACAAAGCCGGACAAGGCAACGATATGCGTGATATCCGGATGATAAGCGGCAATGTTGAGCGCCGCATACCCGCCCTAGCTGTGTCCCATCACAGAAAAGCGCAGGTTCCGGCAACG
>JBJFGC010000231.1:0-3215 GCA_051892315.1 Eubacteriales bacterium | reverse complement strand
GGGTGTGTATCCCTCCAGCAAAAAATCCCCGACTCCGGTTTCCGGTATTGAACCGGAAGCCTGGGCTCGGAAGGATGAGGTATTTTTCAAACAACGCCTGAAGAAAATTTATGCGGGGAAACTTTTTGGAAGAAAGTTTCCCCGCATCCTTTTATTTCTTCTATTTTTTCTCAGGATTCTCCCGCATCTGAATCCGCGGCATATTCCAGCGGTATTTGCGGGCAAAGTAACGCAGCAGCATGATAACGGCCGTTCCCGAAAGCATGGCGATGATTCGGCCCGCGATGTCCCACAGCGCGATGCAGACCAGGCTCCCCACGACGCACGCGCTTGCGTAAATATGCTTGACAAAGATATACGGCATATTCTGTGCCAGAACGTCGCGCAGGAGGCCGCCGCCTACGCCGGTGATGACTCCGACAAAGCAGAGGATAAACACGCTGTCCGTCCCCGTTTCGTAGCCGACTGCCACGCCGACCACGGTAAAAATCGCAAGCCCGATGGTGTCCAGCCAGAACATGACTTCATCCGTGAAGCGGGTTCCGTGAACGCCCTCCATGCCGGCGGTCTTCTTGTAGTGACGCGCCTCAATAATAAATGTAATCAGCGCGGTCGTCGCCGAAACGATGGCATAGGTCGGATTGCAAAACGTCTTCGGCGGATGAATGCCAAGGATGGTATCGCGGATAACTCCTCCGCCGATGGAGGTCACGACGCCGAGAATCACGACGCCGAACATATCCATTCCCTTTTTGATGGCGACCATCGCGCCGGATATGCCAAAGGAGGTAATGCTGACAATTTCAATGACGAAAATAAAAAGATCAAAGTAATCCATCGAAGCATAAAGCCCTTCTTACCTTCTTAATCATTCTGACGCAATTGTACCATTCCGCACTTTTTTTGTCAATACGCACAGTATACAAATCAAAACGCAGTCCCCGAACGGGAAAGTAGTGATATTAAATTCACCTATAACGGGCAGATGGTTTTGCATACTCCATCGTCCGGGGTCAGTCATTCAGGCTCGTCGTAATCGCTCCGCGCGCCCAGAGAATCCACTTTGCCCGGTCGAGCGGGTTAACGCCGCGCCGCGGGTTTACGTGTTCCTCGCCGTCCGTACATTCGCGGTAACCGCGGAACGTCGACGAGCAGACCGCCTTGCCGGAGGACATCGACGCGAGCTTCGTCGGGAAATCCAGATAATTCGCCGCCGGAACGACCGCCTCAAGAACCGCGACGTCCCCGAAAGTCAGGGGACTTTCGTATTCCCCGCCCATGCGGACAATTTCGGTAATGATTTTCCCCGAGATTCCTGCCGGCGCGGAAATGCGCAGGTTCAGCAGCGGTTCCAGAAGGGTCGAGCCGAGCGACGCCAGGCCGTTCATGAACGCCATCGGCGTACAGACGAAAAAGTCCAGCGGATGCGTATGAATCGTATGATGCTGTCCGCCGACGAGGGTACAGCGGAAATCCGTCACTTCCCAGCCGTACAGTCCCTGTTCGAGGCACTGGTAAAACGACGTGCGGATATGCGTCTGGTATTTGTAAAAGCACTGGTTGGAGGGCAGTCTTCCGTGGTACGACACGCCGTAGCCGCGCGGCATCGGCTCAAACTTGAACTGAACCACGGCCCAGCAGGGCTTCGGCATGGTATAGTCGGCGTAGGCGAAGCCGGCTTTCGCGGGCGTTTCCTTATAGATGACCGTCGGCGGCGAGAACGACGCTTCCAGTCCGTACCGTTCACGCAGGAGGCTGTCGACGACTTCAAGCTGGATTTTGCCGGTGGTATTGATGGTGATTTCGCGCTGACCGTTTTCCCATTTTGCGTCCATGTACGGCTCCTCATCGGAAAGCTCATGCAAAGCCTCGGCCAGGGGTGGGATTTTTGCGATGTCCCCGTCCTTCGGGGTAACGCGGACGCGGAGAAACGGTGCGGCGAGCCGATAGCAGTCACCGAGGGCAAGTGAGCCGACGAACTGTCCCGTTTTGGCGGAGGAAAGGCCGCACAGGCCGGCGATATCGCCGCCGGAAACCTCGCCGGCGTCGGCAGGTCGTGCGCCCTGGAACCGGCGGATCTGCGAGACTTTTTCGACCTCCGGCGGTTTTTCCTCCAGTGCGACGGCGTCGTCCTCCTCTCCGGCGGGGTTCTGCTTTGCCTTTTTGCCGGGATCGATGAGGGTGACGGCGTCGCGGTTTTTGATTTGTCCGCCGAACATACGGATATAGGCAATCTTTCCCATGGTCTTATCGTGTTCGATTTTAAAAATCACGCCGGACAGGTTCTCCGCGGCCAGGCGCTCAGACGAAGGCATGAAGTCGACCATAAAGTCAGCGAGTTCGCGGATGCCGAGGGCGAGCTTTGCGCTGCCATACAGGACGGGGGTGACTGTTCCGTCGGCGATGGCATCCCGCAGGAGAGCGTCGGCGCGGTCACGGGGAAGGCTTTCGTCGGCGAGGAACGCTTCAGCCGCCTCCTCGGAGGTATCGCACAGGGCTTCGGTCACAGCGGCGGAAAACGCATCGTCGTCCAGAAAGGAAACCGCAGCGGAATCGCGTCCCTCGTTTCTGACATTCATGAGGGGGAGGTAGGTATGGTTGCCGGGCAGGCGGCGCAGTTCTTCGGTGACGTGTGCGAGATCGGAGCCGGCGCGGTCAACCTTATTGAGAAAGACCAGCCGCGGCAGGGAACGGGAATCGAGGGCCTTGAGGATATTTTCCGTATGGGCGCGCACGCCCTCCACCGATGGCACGACGACGATGGCGTAGTCGAGTGCGGAAATGGATCGCTCCACCTCGCCGGCAAAGTCGACATGGCCAGGAGTATCAATGATATTGACGGTCGTTCCGCGCCACGCCGTCGAAGCGGCTGCCGTCCTCACAGAAATACCGCGGGATTTTTCAATGGGCAGGTTATCCGTAGCGGCCGTTCCGTCGTCTACAGATCCCGCGGCCCGCACCGCGCCGGTAAGATAAAGAAGCTGTTCCGTCAGTGTCGTTTTTCCGGCATCCACGTGTGCAAGAATCCCGATATTATGATAAATCTTTGTCATATTCGCTTCCCCTTTTCCGTTATTTTTTCTATTATACCGCGTATGGGCTTGGAAATCAAGTATGGATGGAGTTTTTTCTATTGTGTGTGAGGGGGAGTACTGGGGCGCTGCCCCAGACCCCGCCTAAGGGACCTTTTGAGGAAAGGTCCCTTAGGGATCCTC
>JBJFGC010000230.1:0-3217 GCA_051892315.1 Eubacteriales bacterium | reverse complement strand
GTGGAGATGACCACGGTCTACGACCGCGAATACCACCTGCTGCTTGGCATCATGCGTGACGTGACCGACGAGGAAAAGGAACGGGAAAAGAAAGAGAGCATCAGCCGCCAGACTCTGGAAACAGCAGACCGCGTGGTGGATAAGCAGATGCGCATTGTTCAGGAAATCGCGTCTCTGCTTGGCGAAACTGCGGCGGAAACCAAGATTGCGCTCTCGAAGTTAAAGGAGTCCATCAGCGATGAATGATTTATGTGCCGATATTGGATACAAAAGCATCAATCATTACGGGGAACAGCTCTGCGGCGACCATGTCGACATTATTGAGAAGGATGACGGGCGCTCTACGGTGATTGTGCTTGCCGATGGCCTCGGCAGCGGTGTCAAAGCGAGCATTCTGTCCACGCTGACCTCCAAGATTATCTCGACCATGATGGCGGAGGGTTTATCCCTTGAGGATTGTGTCTCTACCATCGCGGCAACGCTCCCGATTTGTTCGGTGCGTGGGGTCGCCTATTCGACGTTTACCATCATTCATCTGATTGACAACAACCGCGCGGAGCTGATTCAGTATGACAACCCGCACGTGATTCTGATCCGCAACTGCAAGGTGGAGGAATATCCGAAAACCGAGATGTACATCGGCGGAAAGAAAATCTACAAGTCGGTGCTTCCTCTTTACGAAAACGATATTTTTATCGCCATGAGCGACGGCTGTCCGCACGCGGGGATCGGAACCGCTTACAATTTCGGATGGAGACGGGAGGAAATTGCCTCTTTCATGGAGTCCATTTCCCATGTCGGCTATACGGCGAAAACGCTCTCCACTATTTTGCTCGACGAGTGCAACAAGCTCTACGGCGGAGAACCCGGCGATGACGCGACCGCATGTGTGGTTCAGATTCGCCGCCGCGTACCGATGAATCTGCTGTTCGGTCCGCCGTCCAACCGCGACGACTGCAACCGGATGATGTCCCTTTTCTTCTCCAAGGAAGGAAAGCATATCATCTGCGGAGGTACGACCTCGTCCATTGCCGCAAAATATCTCGGCAAAACGGTCAAGACCAGCCTGAACTTTGAACGTTCCGACGTTCCGCCGATTGCGGAAATCGAAGGCGTGGATCTGGTCACGGAAGGTGTGATTACTGTCAACAAGGTTCTGACCTACGCGAAGGATTACCTGGCAGGGAATGAATTGTATGACCAGTGGAGTATGCAGCGGGACGGCGCTTCCCTGATCTGCCGGCTCCTGTTTGAGGAAGCGACGGACATCAACTTCTATGTCGGCCGTGCCATCAACCCGGCGCATCAGAATCCGGACCTTCCGATCAACTTCAGTATCAAGATGAACCTCGTGGAGGAGTTGTCGGCCTGCCTGAAGCAGATGGGAAAACGGATTAAGGTAAGCTATTTTTAATTGACCAACGGACCGATCTCAGGAAGGAGATAAAAAGAGAGAAAAATGAGAAAGTTTGATACGAAAGTACAGCATTTGAAGTATAAAGTTCTCCGTGAAGTGGCAAGGGAAGCATGGAACGATACGCTGATTGATCATATATTGGAAATCCCGAAGAAAATCGTTCCCGGCAACACGCCGACCATGCGCTGCTGTGTCTACAAGGAACGTGCAATTCTTTCCGAACGGATCAAGCTGGCGATGGGCGGCGACAAGGAAAATCCCAATGTCATCGAGGTCATCGAAACAGCATGTGACGAATGCCCGATGGGCGGTTACGAAGTAACCAACGCGTGCCGCGGATGTCTTGCCCATCGCTGTGAGGATGTCTGCAAACGAGGAGCAATCTCGTTCGACCATCAGCATGTCGCGCACATTGACAAGACCAAGTGCATCGACTGCGGTGCCTGCTCGAAGGTATGCCCGTATACGGCGATTATCAACCGCAAGCGTCCGTGTGAAAACGCCTGCAAAATCAAGGCGATCAGCATGAACGAAAACAAGGCGGCGAAAATCGACAACGGTAAGTGCATTTCTTGCGGTGCCTGCGTCTACCAGTGTCCGTTCGGTGCCATCAGCGACAAGTCCTTCATCCTGAATGTCATTGATATGCTTCGGAAAAAGGACACCAAGGTGTACGCCATTGTCGCGCCCTCCATTTCCAGCCAGTTCACCTACGCGAAGCTGGGACAGGTGATTACCGGTCTTAAGGTTCTTGGTTTCCATACGGTTGTTGAAGCGGCTCTCGGCGCGGATATGGTGTCCATGTCCGAAGCGAAGGAACTGGCCGAGAAGGGATTTCTCACCAGCTCCTGCTGCCCTGCTTTCGTAAGCTATATCGAAAAAAGCTTCCCGGATCTTGTTCCATACGTTTCACATAATCTCTCTCCGATGGGCGCGATTGCCAAGTACATCAAGGACACGACGCCGGGCGCGAAAACGGTCTTCATTGGTCCATGCACCGCCAAGAAGATGGAAGTGCAGAAAGACACGGTCAAGCCGTACGTGGATGCCGCAATGACGTTTGAAGAACTGCAGGCCCTCTTTGACAGCCGTGATATCGACATTACTACACTTCCGGAGGGAGTTCTGGACAACGCGTCCTATTTCGGACGGATTTTCGCGCGCTGCGGCGGTCTTTCGGACGCAGTCACCGAGGCCTTGAAGGAGCAGGGAATTACAGACTTTAACCTCAAGCCGCTGGCCTGCGACGGCATTGAAGCGTGCCGCACTGCGCTTCTGAAAAAGAGCAAGAACGTCCTTGACGCGAATTTCATCGAAGGAATGGCGTGCATCGGCGGCTGCATCGGCGGCGCAGGTTGTCTGACCCACGGGGAAAAGAACAAAGCGGAAGTGGACAAATACGGAAAAGAAGCCTTTGAAAAGACCATCACGGACGCGGTTTCGGTGCTGAAGTGAGCATAAAAAAGCTGAAGAGTTTTTTGAGGGATTTTCCATCCATTTTTTCGAAAAGTTTCCGAGCAAGCAGAGCGAGGAAAGAAAAGGGAAGTGCAAATTCGAAAAATTTGCACTTCCTTTTTCTTATGGAATCACAGCTTTTCAAAATATTGCAACACATAATATTCTCCCGAACGAGCAAATTATATAACACGTGCTTTTGTCGCGGCGCAAGCGAAAATTGGGAGAGAAAAAATGAAAAATTTCTATAGAAAGTTTATACCGCTGTTTATCTCACTGAGTTTTATCTTCACGGTTCTTCCATCCGGGATTTACGCGGAGGACACCCTGCCGGAAAGTGTCTGT
>JBJFGC010000229.1:0-3218 GCA_051892315.1 Eubacteriales bacterium | reverse complement strand
ACGCAAGCCGATGATCCTGCCGGTCATCATGAATGTCTGATGTTCCATCATTATTTTCACATACGAAAGGATAAAACAGCATGGTAAAGCATATCATTCTCTGGAAACTCAAGGAGTCTCTCTCTGACGAGGAAAAAGCGGCCGCGCGTGCGGAAGCGAAACGGCGTCTCGAAAGCCTCAACGGAAAAATCGACGGTCTGATTTCCCTGAAGGTTGTGACCGACCGTCTGCCCTCCTCCAACGCCGATATGATGCTCGACTCCACCTTTGAAACCGCCGAGGCCCTCGCCGGTTATCAGACCAATCCGCTCCACGTCGAGGCCGCAACCTACGTCCGGAGCGTGGTGGAAGCGCGTCTCTGCCTGGATTTCTGAGATGGCGTTTTCCCATGGAGCCGGAAAGGCGGAACTTCTTTCCCCCGCCGGCAATTACGAAAAGATGAAAGCCGCCGTCAACTACGGCGCAGACGCGGTGTACCTCGCCGGAAAGAGCTTCGGGATGCGCGCAGCCTCCGGAAACTTCGACCGTGACGAGCTGATCGCCGCTGTCTACTACTGCCACAGCCGCGGTGTGAAGCTCTATGTCACCGTCAATATCATGCCGCACACAAACGAATACGAGGAGCTGCGTGCCTACCTCAAATTTCTTGACGCCATCGGCGTGGACGCGGTCATCGTCGCGGACATCGGCGTTCTGATGACCGTCCGCGAGGTTGCGCCGCGGATGGAAATCCACATTTCCACTCAGACCAGCGCGGTCTCCGCGGCGGCCTGCCTTGCGTGGCACCGGCTCGGCGCGAAACGCGTTGTTCTGGCACGGGAGCTGACCCTGGCGGACATCCGCGAAATCCGCGCAAACCTTCCGGATTCGCTGGAACTGGAGACGTTCGTCCATGGCGCGATGTGCATCGCGTACAGCGGACGATGCCTGCTCTCGAACTACTTCACCGGACGGGACGCGAACCACGGCGCCTGCGCGCAGTCGTGCCGCTGGAAGTACTCGCCGGCCGCGATGGATCTGTCCGAAGCCAACCGTCCGGACGTCCCCTCGGTCATGTCCGCCGAAGAAGAAAAGGGGGAGACGTTCTTCATCGCGTCAAAGGATATGTGCATGATTGAACACATTCCCGAACTTGAGGAAGCAGGCATTGCAAGCTACAAAATTGAGGGACGCGTCAAAAGCGCATACTACACGGCAGTCGTCACGAACACGTACCGCATAGCGCTGGACGAATACCGCCGCGATCCGTCGGCGTACCGGTTTGACGAAAACTGGACGCGTGAGCTGGACGGGGTGAGCCACCGCGAATACGGGACAGGATTTTTCTTCACGCCGCCGCATGAGGACGCAAATGTGGTGCATGAGCTGGGCTATCTCCGCGAAAAGGCGTACATAGCGACGGCGGTCACGGATTCGCTTGTCCCGGATGGGGATGGTCTCTATGACACTTTATTCCTTCAGCGGAACAAGGTGTCAGCGGGTGCGATGGTGGAGATGATTTCCCCCGGTCATGTCGGGCGCGCGTTCTGCGCGGACAGCCTGCGTGACGCGCATGGCCGTTCGATTCCGTCGGCCCCGCACCCGGCAATGTACTTCCGTCTGAAGGTTCCGTTTGCGGTACACGCGGGCGACATTCTGCGGATGGGATAAAGACGGGAGAACCTATATGGAATGGATTGAGATACTGAAAGCGTTTTTCATCGGAGTTGTGCAGGGGATTACGGAATGGCTGCCCATTTCGAGTACCGGCCACATGATTCTCTTCGACGAGTTTGTAAAAATGAACGTGTCGGCGGAATTTATGGAAATGTTCCGCGTGGTGATTCAGCTGGGATCGATTCTGGCGGTGGTCGTGCTGTACTTCGGGCGGCTGAACCCCTGGAATCCCACGAAAACCACGGATGAAAAGCGGGAAACATGGCAGTTATGGCTGAAAATCCTCATCGCGGCAGTGCCGGCGGGTGTCGTCGGTGTTCTGTTTGACGATTTGCTGGATCAGTACCTGTACAACTATATGGTTGTAGCGGCGGCACTGATTCTCTATGGTATCGTGTTCATCGTCATCGAGCGGCGGAATAAAAACCGGTCCTACCGTATCACTGCAGCGGAAAATCTGGACAACAAAACGGCGTTCCAGATCGGCTGCTTTCAGATGCTGTCTCTGATTCCGGGGACGTCGCGCTCGGGTTCGACGATTATCGGTTCGATGTGCGTTGGTGTCTCGCGGACGGCGGCGGCAGAATTTTCGTTTTTCCTCGCCATTCCGGTCATGTTCGGCGCAAGTCTGCTGAAAATCGCAAAATACATCCTGAGCGGCGGTGCCGCGTTCACCGGCGTAGAGGTGATGACGATGGTCGTCGGAATTGTGACGGCATTTGTGGTATCGCTGGTGTCGCTGAAATTCCTCGTGGGATTTGTGCGCCGGCACAGCTTTGAGGTATTCGGCTGGTACCGCATCGTCCTCGGCGCGGCGGTGGTTGTGTATTTTCTGGCTGCCCACTGAAGCTGCGGCGGGAACGGAACTCCGTTCCCGCCTTTTGTGCGGTAAAATTCGCGTGAACCCTTGACAATCGGACTCCCGATATGATATAATATTCCACACGTTGGGGTATCGTCAAGCGGTAAGACACAGCACTTTGACTGCTGCATTCGCAGGTCCGAATCCTGCTACCCCAGGATAAAAAGTCCGCCCTGTTTTCGGAAAGAAACGGGGCGGACTTTTTATTTTTCATTTGCAGAAATATCTCTCACTTTTGTTTCATTTTCAACAACAGATGGATGCTTGACTCCCTTCCCTGCACTTCGTATAATAGAAACGGAAGGAGAGAGATTCGAACGATCATTCTCAAAAATGCTTCCCCATCTCAGGAATCCCTCTTCCAACCCATCTCAACGTTTCAGGAGGCATCCCATGCAAATTTCGATTGGTCAGAAAATCCGCGAGCTTCGCCTTCGCAGCAACCGTACCCAGGCGGAAACTGCACTTGCCCTCGGCGTCTCGCCGCAAGCAGTCAGCCGCTGGGAAATGGGCGTCACATACCCCGACCTTGAGCTTCTCCCTTCCCTTGCAAACTATTTCGGCACCTCCATCGACGGTCTGTTCGGCTTCCAAAGCGAATGGGAAATCCGGCTGAACGCCGTTCTTCGGGAAGCCGGCAGTGAGCAGGATGTCGACAAACGTCTGACGCTGCTGCGCAGCGCACTCATCGAATTCCCCG
>JBJFGC010000228.1:0-3218 GCA_051892315.1 Eubacteriales bacterium | reverse complement strand
CCCAGGATCCCAAGAGATGCCGTTCTGATGATTGCCTTCAATAAGCGCTGCGGCTCCATTCTGGAGGTCAACGCCCTGCTTGCCAGCCACAAACTGCCCGCGCTGAAAACCAGCGGCAGTCTGGAATAAACCAACGCAGCAAAAGTAAAAGGAGAGATGTATCATGGCTAAGATCAAATGTGAAAACTGCGGAGCCAAGTTCAGCGGCAACTTCTGCCCGATTTGCTCCACCCCGGCTCCCGAGCAGCCGAAGAAAAAGAAGAAAAAGTGGGTCCTGCCCCTGGTGGTTGCTGTCGTCCTGATTCTTGTGGTATCCTGCTTTGCAGGGGGCGGAGAGGAAGAAGTCAAGCAGCCCTCCGACGTCCAAAGCGGCAGTACCGCATCGCAGACAGCTTCCACCAAGCAGTCTGCCGGAAAGAACGAAACCATCCGGGAAACGGAACCTGCTGCCTCCGTTTCCATTTCCGAGCAGGAGATTTACAACAAAGATGGGGTCATAGTCACCGCGAAAAAGCTGCAGGACGGATTGTTCGGACCTGAAATCTCCGTGGTCATTGAAAACAATTCCGAGAAGAACATCGTGGTATCTACCCAGAGCCTTTCCGTGAACAATTTCATGCTGTCAAGTTCCGGAATGTACTGCGACATTGCCGCCGGAAAAAAGGCCAATGATGAAATTGACCTGATGTCCTCCGAGCTTCGGGAGTCCGGAATTTCCACCATCGCGGAGATTGCGTTCTATCTGCATATCTATAACTCCGATACTTATAACACCATTGATGACAGCGAGCTGATTACCATTCAGACCTCCGCTTTCGGAACTTTTACCCAGGAGACAGACGACAGCGGCGACGAAGTATTCAGTGCCAACGATCTGCGGGTCATCTGCAAGGGACTGAAAAAGGATTCCATCTGGGACGGCACTGTGGTATTTTATCTTGAAAACAACAGCGGAAAGGCCGTTTCCATTTACGCGGAGAATGTATCCGTAAACGGCTTCATGGTGGATGTGGGCATGTACAGCAGCCTGCGTCCCGCCACCCGGATGGTGGACGGCATGTACCTGCTGAATACCGAGCTGGATTCCATCGACGACATCCGCGATATTGAATTTACGCTGCGGATATTTGACAGCGACACATTCCGGGACATTTCCAAATCCGATGTAATCCGGCTGGAGTTCAATCCGTAAGCTTCCCCTGGACACGTATCTGTTTTCTGTCAAAACCGGACACAGGAGCCCCGCTTCACGCGGTTTCCTGTGCCCGGTTTCCTTTTTATGCTCATTTTACGAAAAGCATCTTACGGAACAGTCGATTATCCCGGAAGTGCTTTTCTTGCTTCTCTGCCCGGACTATGTTATACGCTTAATGCCATTTCCATTTTATTTTTCGTCGCGCATTCTTGCGATTCGCGAAAAATTACGCTATACTGTCTTCAAAAAAGGAGTGCAAATATGGTTTATGTAATGTCTGACATCCACGGAAATCTGCGCCGCTTCCATTCCGTACTGGAAAAGATTCATCTGCGCCCAGAAGACACTCTTTACATACTGGGGGATGTCTCGGATCGCCACCCGGACGGCATCTCCATTCTTCGCTGGATTATGGCCGCGCCCAATGTAAAAATGCTGCTTGGCAACCACGAATACATGCTTCTCCGCGCGGTTGGCCAGCCCTATGACCAGTCCGACCGGGATTTCGGCTACGATCTTGCGCAGAGTCTTGCGGTATGGTACCGGAACGGCGGCGGCGTTACCCATCAGCACCTGAAGCATATCCGCAAGAAGAAGCGGCAGGAGATTTATGCGTATCTGAAGTCCCTGCCTCTGAATATCGACATCACCGTGGGCGGGAAGCCCTATAAGCTTGTTCACGGCGCACCTTTGGATCAGTACGAAGTCTATGGGCAGGAGTTCCGCGGCCCCACTCACTATGCGGTCTGGAAACGGTTGCAGGATACGGACCCGCTGCCGGACAGCTATACCCTTGTTTTCGGCCATACGCCCACACGGCACTTTCAACCGGACTGTCCCATGGGTATTTACTACGGAAACGGCAGAATCGGGATTGACTGCGGCAGCGGCTATCCAGAAGGCCCGGACTATGAATACTCTGCCTTCGGACGGCTTGCCTGTCTGCGGCTGGACGATGGAAAGGAATTCTATTCAGACGAACCCGCCTTATAAAAACATGCCGGAATTCGAATTTCCGGCATGTTTTTTATGCTGTCTTTCTATCAAAGGATATAGTCCGTAATACAATCATACCAGTGCACATAGGTTGTGCCGTTGACAGTAAGCCGATCATTCTCCGGCAGCAGCTCACTCCACTTCTTTCCGTACCGGTCAATGGCCCAATCGTCCCGGTTGAACCGGCGCCAGAGGACCGTTCTTCCGTTCCCGTCCAGGAACTGCTCAGATACCACGCCGCAGTTATAGGTCTCGATGTCCATAACGCAGACGGTATCATAGACTTTTCCGCCGATGGAAACCGTGTATCTTCCTACGATGTCCAGCAAAAACTCCTTATCGGCGCTGGTTATGACCGTTCCGTCTCTCCGGATGTCACCTTTCCGGGACAGATTTGTTTCGTTTCCGCAGTTATCCTCACCAAATCCCCAGTTCGGCATAAATTCATCCCCATCCAGGAATGTGATATAGTTTCTTACATCTCCGTCGTTACGGAGCGTTGCCAGATACCGGCAGTGGGTATCCGTAAGCTGGGCTACAAAGGTACGGTCGATTACCTCTTTTTTATTGGAATAAGAAGCTTCTCTCGCAGTCAGTTCCACGCCTTCAATTCCGTGAACCTTTGCCTTCCCCGTAACTTTCATATCATACACATAGCTGCACTTTCGGGATGGCATATCATACATACCCCATGTCAGTTTTTCACCCAGTTTGGGCACGAGAAACCACCCCATAAGTTCCTCCCACTTTACCGCAAAGGGTTTCTCCGTACTGAATTCAATTTTGTATTCCGGGATCCGTTCCGGAAGCTTTTTCATATCCCATTCTCCTTTCAATGTGTTGGTACGATATGGATAGTTTTCTTTAAAATTCTGTTTTGCCGTATGGAGCCTGCTTTTTACCGTTCCCACAGGAATATTGAGCCGCTTCGCTATCTCCGCCTGGGGCATTTCCTTCCAGAAATACAGGTACAGGATCTGCTTATCCTTCTCCCCCAGCAGGTCCAGCGTTTCCCGCACCGTGTATA
>JBJFGC010000227.1:0-3222 GCA_051892315.1 Eubacteriales bacterium | reverse complement strand
ATTCCGGACGACGCAAAGGTCTCCGGAATTACAAAAACATCAGGAGATGTCATAGGAAAAAAACGAATCTTTGGTGTTCACACCCGGCAGTTTTTAAAAGGAACCGGGACGCGGTGCGAGGCATCGGGTCTAAGAAATCACGGCTGCAAGTCGGAGACATCCGTTTTGTAACACACTCTTTGCGGGGGCTGTGATTCGTCGGTGTGTGGGTTCGCGCAGAGCTGTAATACGGCTATACGTGGTCTTTTGCCGCAAAGGGGGATGCAAAAAATGGAAAACAGCAAGACAACTGTGCCCAAAAAGAATATCATCGAATTAAAAAACATAACCGTAAAGTTCGACGGAGAGACGATTCTTGATAACATGAGCCTTTCCATCGGCGACGGAGAGTTTGTGACACTGCTCGGCTCATCCGGCTGCGGCAAAACGACGACGCTCCGCCTGATCGCCGGCTTTCTCGAACCCGACGCGGGAGAAGTGTTTTTTGATTCAAAAAACATGAATGGTGTTCCCGCGTATAAGCGTGAGGTCAACACCATTTTTCAGCGTTACGCCCTTTTTCCCAATTATAACGTCTTTGAAAATATCGCCTATGGCCTGCGCGTCCGCCACCTTCCCGAGGCCGAAATCCGGCAGCGTGTGCAGGAAATGCTCACTCTCGTGAACCTCGAGGGCTTCGGCAAACGCCCGATTACCAAGCTCTCCGGCGGCCAGCAGCAGCGCGTCGCCATCGCACGCGCCCTCATTCTCAAGCCGAAGGTCCTCCTCCTCGACGAACCGCTGGCCGCACTGGACTTAAAGCTCCGCAAGGATATGCAGAACGAGCTGAAAAACATTCAGAAAGCCCTCGGCATCACCTTCGTCTTCGTCACCCATGACCAGGAGGAGGCCCTCTCCATGTCCGACACCGTCGTCGTCATGAACGAGGGAAAGGTCCAGCAGATCGGCTCGCCCATCGATATCTACAACGAGCCGCAGAACGCCTTCGTCGCCGACTTCATCGGCGAGTCCAATATCCTCGACGGCATCATGAAGGCCGACTATACCGCCTGCTTCTCCGGCAAGACCTTCCGCTGTCTCGACGCCGGCTTTGCACCGAACGAACCGGTCGACGTCGTCGTCCGTCCTGAGGACGTCGATATCGTGAAGCCCGAGGACGGTATGCTTCAGGGCATCGTCACATCCGTCACCTTCCTCGGCGTGCATTTTGAAATTATCGTGGACATCGGGGGCTTCAAATGGATGATCCAGACCACCGACGAACACCATGCGGGCGACACGGTCGGCCTGTTCATCGAGCCGGACGCAATTCACGTCATGAAAAAATCGAAATATTCCGGCCAGTACGGCGACTACAGTTCCTACTCCGACGAAATCGACACGCTGAATGTCATTGAGGACGAGGAGGAAGAATCGTGAAAAAGAAAAGCCTCGGTCAGCGGCTCCTCGGCGCCCCCTATGTCGTATGGGCCGCGCTGTTTATCCTGATTCCGCTGGTGATTGTCGTCTATTATGCCTTTACCGACGCGGATGGGAGCTTTACCCTCGCCAACGTCGCAAAGCTGCGGGAATATCGGGATGTTTTCCTGATTTCCATTGAATATTCCTTCATCGCAACGGTGATCTGCCTGGTCATCGCGTACCCGTTCGCCTACCTCATGAGCCGCAAAAAAGCCTCCGCACAGCGGATTATGATGATGCTCGTCATGCTCCCGATGTGGATGAACCTGCTCATCCGTACCTACTCCTGGATGAACATTCTGGAGAAAAACGGCCTGATCAACAATTTTCTCGGCCTGTTCGGCATCGAGCCGCTGAAAATGATCGGAACCCCCGGCGCGGTTGTTTTCGGAATGATCTACAACTACATCCCGTATATGATTCTCCCCATCTACACGGTTATGTCCAAAATCGACGTAAGCGTGCTGGAAGCGGCGGAGGACCTCGGCTCCAACGGCCTTTCCAAGCTGCGCCGCATCATTCTTCCGATGTCCATGCCCGGCGTGGTGTCCGGCTTCACGATGGTTTTTGTCCCGTCGGTCAGTACGTTCTACATTTCCCAGAAGCTCGGCGGAAAAATCATGCTCATCGGCGATGCCATTGAGAAGCAGATTCAGTCCCTGTACAATTACAACCTCGGCGCCGCTCTTTCGCTGGTCCTGATGGTCATCATCCTCATCAGCATGGCTCTCATGAAAAAGTTCGCCGGCGATTCCAACGACGGACTGATTATGTGATCCGGGGAAATCCCATCCGGCAAGCCGCCGGACAGGAGTCGGGAAAACCAAATTTCAGGAAGGACGCGGGAGTTTCCCTGCGGGAAAATACGACGGCCATGAAAAAAACGTTTGGAAATCTCTTCATTGCTTTCATTTATATTATATTATACGCACCGCTGCTGGTGATGGTGTTTTTCTCCTTCAACGAGGCGAAAAGCACAACGGTGTTCACCGGTTTTTCGCTGAAGTGGTATGCGGAGCTGTTCTCGTCCAGCAATACAATGACCGCGCTGAAAAACACGCTGATTCTCGCGGTGACCTCCTCCATTCTTGCGACCATCATTGGGACCGCAGCGGCGGTGTATATGTACGGCATCCGGAACCGGGCATGGCGGGCATCGCTGGATCTGGCAACGAACATTCCAATGATGAATCCGGAAATCGTCACAGGTGTTTCGATGATGCTGCTGTTCGTCTTCATCGGACGCGCGCTCGGCTCGGTCAATTCGCTGAACTTTTTCACGCTGCTGATTGCGCACGTGACGTTCAACCTGCCGTACGTGATTCTCAACGTCCTGCCGAAGCTGCGGCAGACCGATCCGCATCTGGCCGAGGCGGCGCAGGACCTTGGCAGCACACCGATTCGTGCGTTTTTCAGCGTCACGCTGCCGGCGATTCTGCCGGGGATTGTGTCGGGGTTGATTATGTCGTTCACCATGTCGCTGGACGATTTTGTCATCAGCTACTACACGACGGGTTCGAGCTTCCAGACGCTGCCGCTGATGATTTTCGCCATGACGAAAAAGACCGTCAAGCCGGACATGTACGCGCTCTCCAGCGTGATTTTCCTCACCGTTCTCGTGCTCCTGCTGATTGTGAACATCGGGCAGATCCGGCAGGAAAAGAAGAACGCGGAAAAATAAACGATACTCTGCAAAAATACAATCCTATCAACATCAACCTAACAAAAGGAGCATCACTCGAATGAAAAAAATCTTCTGCG
>JBJFGC010000226.1:0-13289 GCA_051892315.1 Eubacteriales bacterium | reverse complement strand
GCGTTTGCCATCGTTGTCTTTTTCACAACAAAGAATGTTCCGTTTCATCAATCCAAGCAAAACACGAGCAAGGGTTTCTTTCTCCAAACCGGTCTTTTCGGCGATTTCTTCCTGTGTTACGGCATGCCCCATGGACATGCAGAACAGGATTTTCAAACAGGGTTCATCTGCAAGAATACGCAGAAAATACGCCGTCGTTTCCTGATCCAGCTCGTTCAGCCTCTCTCTATACTCCTGTGCAACGAATCCGATCCCACCTTCCATATAGACCCGCGTCCCGTTGAGGCTTACATGGATTGCGTCTCCCCTGTGCTTGCTGCCTGCATCATTGAACAAACGTGATATCACATCCAATATCGCCGCGTTCCGGCCGTTCTGCCGAGCGTATGCACAGAAATCCTGCACAATATCACCGCGTTTTTCCTCTTCCGTCATGCCGAGCAGATATTCCGCCGAAACGTCCAGAGTGGGGCACAGTTCCGGTAAAATAAGAATGTCCGGCATACTGTCGCCTTTTTCCCACTTCGATACCGCCTGACCCGTAATCCCAAGCGTCGCGCCGAGGGCTTCCTGTGTCAGATTCTTCGCCTTCCGCAAGGTACAGATTTTTTCCGCGATTGTTGCTGCCATGTTTTTGTTCTCCTTCGTTTGTTTGGATGCCTTTATTATACTGGAGAAAACCGGTTTTTACAATGGAGCGTTTGTTTCAGGCAAAAAGATTCTTTCCAACCGGCGGTTGGAAAGAATCCCTCAAAGAAAAATTTCCCGGGGAAATCTCTCAGAACGTTTTTCCCCGGGAAGTTTTTTACTGCATCTTTTCCTGCTTCACCTTGTGGTCGACCACATGGCGGGAGGACAGCTCCTTCATGATGTCTTCGTAGGAAATCCCCATTTCCACCATCAGCACAAGCACGTGGTAAACAAGGTCACAGATTTCATATACGGTTTCCGCCTTATCTTCCGCCTTGCCCGCGATGATGACTTCGGTGGACTCTTCCCCGACCTTTTTGAGAATCTTGTCCAGCCCCTTCTGGAACAGGTACGTCGTGTAAGAACCTTCGGTCGGGTTGGTCTTGCGGCCTTCGATCAGCTTCATCAGGCTGCGAATGGAGAATTCGGAAATCTCATCGCTGAGGAACAGCTCGTCGCCGAAGCAGGATTCCGCACCGGTGTGGCACGCGGGACCGTCCTTCTTTACGAGAACGGTCAGCGCGTCCCGGTCGCAGTCCGCCGTGATTTTCACGATGTGCTGTACGTTGCCGCTCGTCTCGCCCTTGCGCCACAGCTCGTTTCTGGAGCGGGACCAGAAGCAGGTACGGCGTTCTTTCATCGAAATTTCAAGGGATTCGCGGTTCATGTACGCAAGCGTCAGAACGTCGCGGGTCAGGTAGTCGACAACGATGGCGGGAATCAGCCCGCGGTCGTCAAATTTCAAATCGTTTATCGTCAGCATAAGTTACCTCTGTTTCAGTTTAATCTTACATTGATGCCGTTTTCGGCCATAAGCCGCTTCAGCTCATCGATCCGCACTTCCCCGAAGTGGAAAATGGACGCCGCAAGCCCTGCATCCATGTCGGGAATTTCCCGGAACAGCGTCACAAAGTCTTCGGCACAGCCCGCGCCGCCGGACGCAATCACCGGTACGTTCACCGCATCGACAACCTGCCGCAGCAGTTCCAGATCGAACCCCTGCTTCACGCCGTCCGTGTCGATGCTGTTGACCACAATTTCACCGGCCCCGCGTGCCACGCCGTCCCGGATCCACTGGATCGCTTCGATCCCGGTGTCTACCCGTCCGCCCTTTGCAAACAGGCGGAATCCGCCGTCCACGCGCTTGATGTCACACGACAGGACGACGCACTGGTCGCCGTAAATCTTCGCCGCCTCTTCGATGAGGGACGGATTGCGAATCGCGCCCGAATTCACGCTCACCTTGTCCGCGCCGCATTTGAGAACGCGGTCAAAGTCCTCGATGGTGTTGATGCCGCCGCCGACCGTGAGGGGGATGTAGACCTTCGACGCGGTCTCACGGAGGATGTCGCAGAACAGCGAACGTCCCTCGACCGATGCGGTGATGTCATAGAACACCAGCTCGTCGGCGCCGGCACGGCTGTAAAATTCGGCCAGCTCCACCGGAGAGGACACGTCCGAGACGCCCTGGAAATTTACTCCCTTGACCACACGTCCGTTTCGCACGTCCAGACACGGGATAATTCGTTTGGTAATCATGGTTTACTCCTCCGCTGCCGCAATGGCTTCTTTCAAGTCGATCGCTCCGTTGTAAAGCGCACGTCCGACAATGGCTCCGTAAATCCTCATCGCCGCCAGCGCTTTGATGTCGTCGATGGTGGATACACCGCCGGACGCGACCACTTGGAAGGAATAGTTCGCGGCAAGCTCGCGGTAGAGCGCGCGGTTCGTTCCCTGCATCGCGCCGTCCCGGGAGACGTCCGTACAGATGACGGTTGCAGCGCCCAGGCGATCGAGAGAATCGAGAAAGTCCGTATACTTGACGCCGTCGTCTTCCGTCCAGCCCTGGACAGCGACGTTGCCGTTTTTGATGTCCACACCGACCGCGATTTTTTCGCCGTACCGGTGAAGCATATCTTCAAGAAATGCACGGTCACGCAGAGCCGCCGTTCCGAGAATCACGCGCCCGACGCCTGCGTCAAGGTATCGCTTCACGGTTTCCGCGTTCCGGATCCCGCCGCCGATTTCGACGAACATCCCGGATTCCGCCGCGATTTTCGCAACGATCTCCGCTGCCGCCGCATAACCGGCCTTCGCGCCGTCGAGATCGACGAGATGAAGAATTTCCGCACCGGCGGCCTGAAATCCCTTTGCAACGGCCACCGGGTCGTCGGAATAGACCGTTTTCTGCTGATAGTCGCCCTTCAGCAGGCGGACGGCACAGCCTTCGGATAAGTCAATGGCAGGAAAAAGTTTCATTCTTTTCTTTCCCTTCTCAAAGTTTTGCAAAAGCCCGGAGAATATTCAGTCCGACTTCCCCGCTTTTTTCGGGATGGAACTGCACGCCGTAAACGTAGGTTCCGTCGCCGACAGCCGCCGTCAGCTCCGCACCGTATTCCGCGGTGGCAAGAACGTTCGCGTCACAGTCCGCCGCATAGTACGAGTGAACAAAATAGACATGGTCGCCTTCGTCCACGGATGCAAAAAGCGGGGATTTCGGTTTGTCCTTGGGGAAATGGAGCGCGTTCCAACCGATGTGCGGGACTTTATAGTCCGCGGGAATGACGCCGGAGATCGGGACGACGGCCCCCTTTACCAGACCGAGGCCCTTGTGTTCGCCGTACTCCAGACTGCGTTCCAGCAAAAGCTGCATCCCGAGGCAGATCCCGAGCAGGGGTTTGCGGGAACTTTCGGCTACGACGACGTCCCACAGGCCCGATTCCCGCAGTTTGACGGCCGCGTCCCCAAATGCGCCGACGCCGGGAAGAAGAACCCGATCGGCCTTCCGGATCACGTCCGCGTCGGAAGTGAGAACCGCATCCGCGCCGATGTATTGAAACGAACAGCAGAGCGAGAAAATGTTCCCCACCCCGTAATCAACAATCGCTATCATAACATTCTCCCAAAAATCAGATTAAAGCACACCCTTGGTCGACGGAATCTCATCCGCATACCGTGGGTCAATCGCCGCGGCCCGGGAAAGAACCCGTGACACCGCCTTGAAGGTTCCTTCAATAATGTGGTGCGAATTTTCGCCGGACAGCATCCGGACGTGTAGGGTCACATCTGCCGCGCGGATGAAGCCGAGCCAGAATTCCTTCGCCAGCTCGGTGTCAAAGTCGCCCACCTTTTCCGTCGGCAGGGTCACGTCGTACGTCAGGTGCGCGCGGCCGGACACGTCGACAGCGGCAAGAATCAGGGCTTCGTCCATCGGAAGGAGGAGATCGGCGTAGCGCGTGATCCCGCGCTTATCGCCCAGTGCTTTTTGAAACGCCTCCCCGAGCGCGATCCCGATATCCTCGGTGGTGTGATGGTAATCGACGTCGGTGTCGCCGTGGCACCGGACGTTCAGATCGAAACGGCCGTGCTTGGCAAACAGAGTCAGCATATGGTTGAGAAAGCCGCATCCGGTGTCGATGGCGGACGTTCCGGTCCCATCCAGGGTGAGGGTCAGCGCAATCTGTGTTTCGAGGGTATTTCTTGTAATTTCAGCCGTGCGCAGCATCGGTCAGGCCTCCGTTTCTGCGAGAAGATCGTCGGTCGCTGCAAGGAGAGCTTCCATCTCCGTGCGCGAACCGATGGTGATGCGGACATAATCGGAAATGCGCGCCTTGTCAAAATAACGGACAAGAACACCGCGTTCGCGCAGACCGTCGTAGTACTCCCGTCCGGACAGCCGGTCGGACTTTGCGAAAAGGAAATTTGCCTTGGAATCGGTCATGGTAAATCCGCGCTTTTTCAGCTCGGATGCGGCAAACGCACGGTTTTCGATAATCTGCGCCCGCGTTTTGTCGAAATACGCCCGGTCCTGCATGGCGAGAACCCCGCAGAGCTGGGTCAGGCGATTCACATTGTAGGGATTCGTGGAATACTTGATTTTCTCCAGCCCGGCAATGAGAGCGGGATTGGCGATGGTGAATCCGAGACGCGCGCCCGCGAGCTGACGGGACTTGGAGAACGTCTGCACGACGGCAAGATTGTCGTACTTTTGGGTCAGCGGAACGACCGATTCGCCGCCGAAGTCAATGTACGCCTCGTCCACGATGACCAAGCGGTCGCGTCCGGCGAGGAGAATCGTCTCAATCACGTCCGGCGGGAGACAGATACCGGTGGGAGCGTTTGGATTGGCAAGGAACAGGGTCCGGTATTCCGTACGTCTCATAAGCTTTACCGGGTCGATGGTAAAATCCTCCTCAAGCGGAACCACCGCGGTCTTCTTTTCGTAAAGATCAGCGAAAACCTGATAAAAGCCGTAGGTGATGTCCGGATAGGCCGCACCGTTTTCCGCGAACGCCATAAACAGGAAATTCAGCGATTCATCGGAACCGTTCGAAACGAACACGCATTCCGGTGCGACGCCGTAGAAGTCCGCGACGGCACGCTTGACCTCCCGTGATGTCGGATCGGAATACAAGCGCAGATCCGCCGCGGCGCTCTGATTCATGGCCTCCAGCACGGCGGGACACGGCGGAAACGGGGATTCGTTGGTATTGAGTTTGATGTATTTCTTATCGCGCGGCTGTTCTCCCGGAACATACGCCTCCAGCGACATGAATTTGGAATCGAAAAATCGGCTCATGGGTAGATCAAATTTCATTCTGTGAGGAAAGCCTTTGGAAACAAGCTCTTCCCCACACCCCTTTCAAAAACTTTTCTGCAATTCAGCCGGGCATGGTCAAAGGAGGGGGTTTCCCCCTTATCCCTTTTCAAACCGTACCACGGCGCTTTTCGCGTGCGCGGTCAGCTGTTCGTGCTTGGCGAATTCGTTGACACGCCACGCCTCTTTTTCAAGCGCGGCTCTGGTATAATAAATGTAAGAGGATTTTTTGATAAAGTCGTCGACCGACAAGGGACTGGAAAATTTCGCCGTTCCGGAAGTCGGAAGAACATGGTTTGTCCCGGCAAAATAATCGCCGAGCGGTTCGGGACAGTTCTTGCCGAGAAAAATCGAACCGGCATTCTGAATCTCGGACAAAACGGCAAACGGGTCGTCGCACATCAGCTCAAGATGCTCGGGCGCGATTTCGTTGACCATGTCGATGGCGGCGGCAAACGTGTCGGTGAGGATGATTTTTCCATAGGTGTCAATGGACGCGCGGGCAATATCGGCACGCTCCAGCTTCGGAATCTGCACCTCCAGCTCATAGGCAACCGCGGCGGCCAGTCCAGCGGAATCGGTGACGAGAATCGCGGATGCGAGACGGTCGTGCTCCGCCTGCGACAGCATATCGGCCGCCACCACCACGGGATCGCAGGAACCGTCCGCCAGTACGATAATTTCGCTGGGGCCCGCAATCATGTCAATGCCGACCTTGCCGAACACCTGCCGCTTGGCCTCCGCGACGAAGGCGTTCCCCGGGCCGACAATTTTGTGAACCGCAGCAACGGTCTCGGTCCCGTACGCAAGAGCCGCAATGGCCTGCGCGCCGCCCATTTTGTATATGACGTCCACGCCCGCGATGTCTGCGGCCGCGAGAATGGCGGGATTGACCTTGCCGTCCCGTCCCGGAGGGGTAGCCATCGCGAGGAACGGAACGCCCGCAATCTTCGCCGGAAGAACGTTCATCAGTACCGAGGACGGTAAGGGAGCGGAGCCGCCCGGAACGTATACGCCCACCTTTTCAATCGGAGTGATGCGCTGGCCGAGGATGACCCCCTCCTTATCGGTGAGCGAATACCCCTGACGCACCTGGCACCGGTGGTATTTTTCAATATTGGCCGCCGCGTCGCGGAGAATGGCAAGGAAGCTCTCGTCAAGCGAGGACTTCGCCTCGTCGATTTCCTCCGGACGGACGACAATGGAATCGAGCGTTACCTTGTCGAATTTTTCGGTATATTCCGCGAGCGCCGCGTCGCCGCGTTCGCGTACGTTGGCAAGGACGTCCGCGACAATACCGGAAACGTCCACGGTATTTTCCTCGCGCCGGAGGATTTCCCGGACGGGAATGTCTTTGATGTTGTAGGTCTTAATCATTTCTGAACGCCCTCCCCGTTCTCCATCGAATGAATTTTTTCCACCAGTCCGCGTACCTCATCGTTTTTAAAGCGGTACGCCGCCTTGTTCACAATGAGACGCGCACTGATGTCGCAGACGGTGTCCTTGACCTCGAGATTGTTTTCCCGAAGGGTCGAGCCGGTCTCCACGATATCCACAATCACGTCGGACAGTCCAAGAATCGGTGCAAGCTCGATGGAGCCGCTTAATTTGATGATTTCGATTTCCCGGCTCCGCGCCGCGTAATACGTGCGGGCAATGTTCGGGAACTTGGTCGCTACACGGAGCGTCCGGTCCGGATTCGGTTCCCTTCCGGCCATACCGGCCACACACATACGGCATTTGCCGAATCCAAGGTCAAGAAGCTCGTACACGTCGGGGGAATGCTCGAGCAGGATATCGCGCCCGACGACCCCAACGTCAGCCGCCCCGCGTTCCACGTAAATATCCACATCGGACGGTTTGACCCAGAAATAGCGGGTCACACCTCCGTCGTCTTCAAAAATCAGCTTGCGCGAACCATCGGTCATCCCGGGACAGCCGTAACCAAGGGCTTCAAGCATCTGGTACGCCTTTTCGCCAAGCCGCCCCTTCGGCAGCGCAATGTTAAGTCTCTGCAAGTTCAAGCCCCCTCTCCCCGTACCGGAAATGTTCACGGCAGGTAATTTTTCCGTCGCCGGCCTTCTGCACCCGCACGCTGCGTCCGCCGCCGGTCAGCATTTTGACGGTTCGCGTGAGCGCGGCCAGGTCGGCGGTGTCGTCGTAGGTGATTAAGATATCGACGTCGTATTCGTTCCGGTCTTCAAAATATAAGGCAAGCGTGTTCATGTAGATGGCAAAGCCGATGGCACCGGTATGCTTGCCCATTTTGGTCAGCAGCTTGTCGTACCGTCCGCCGGAGAGAATGCCGCGCGGGACGCCGTCGATGTAGCCGCGGAAAATGATGCCGTCGTAGTAGCTCATATCGTTGATGAGTGAGAAGTCGAGACGGAGGTTTTCTCCCTCTCCGACGGCCGTCATGAAGCTGTAAATGGCCTCCAGCTCGTCCAGTGCGGCGGTCATTGTGTCGTTTTCGGCCAGCGGACGGAGCGCGGTGAGGACGTCTCCGACTTTGCCGTAGGTCTCGGAAATGGTAATCAGTTTGGCGCAGACTGCCTCGTCGACGCCGTTTTCCCGTCCGATCCGGGCGAGGTCATGCGGATTTTTTCCGGAGACGCAGGCCAGCAGCTTCTCGCGCACATCGTAAGAAATCGCGCGGTTTTCAAACAGACCTCCCACAAACGCCGCACTGGAAAGGTCGAGAAGATAGTTTTGCGACAGACATTCGAGGCTCTTTTTGGCGAGCAGAATGACCTCACAGGTAGAGTACAGGTCCGCTTCCCCGATGCACTCGAGGCCGACCTGCATGATTTCGCGGTATTCGCCGTCGATGGCGCGATACACGTTTTCGTTGTAATATTCCTTGACCCGTTCGCCCGCCGCGTTTTTGACGATGGATAGAGTCACGTCCGGCTTGAGGGCGAGGAGCTTGCCGTGGGTATCGTTGAATGTGATGATGCTGCCTTCCGCGAGAAAGCTGCGGTTCTCGGCATACAGGTCGTACTCCTCAAATTTGGACATTTTGTACCGCTTGTAGCCGTACGTTTCGTACAGCTCGCGCAGGGCAAAAATGGCTTTTTCTTCTTTACGGAGAATGTTTTGCGTCATTGGATCTTTCAAAAACCTTCTACTTATAAAAATATAAAAATGGGATTTGTATTCGTTGGCTGTTTTTTATTATACCACGCTTTAACGCTTTAGTCAAGTAAATCGATAAAATAATGTAAGTTTGTAGGGATGAATAAAAACGGAGGAAAGGAGAGGAACGGTATGGGTCATTTTTTAACAGAACTATTCCATATGGGAGAGGGGATGTGGTTTGCAGAACTTCAGAGGAGGGTACCTTTGGAACAAAGTACCCTCCCCATGAATCTTCAGATGCACATTTTCTCCCCGTATGGCGCGGTATTGACGCAAAGCTTTCCGTCCTTTGCCTCGACGATGCCGCCAACGTAATACGTACTGCCGTCTTCCCGCTTCACCTCCGGAATGGAGAGAACCGCCGTCGGGAAGTTGGCATCGCACTTGCCTGCGGTGTGCGGCAGAATGAAGTACGCACGGTGCATATGGCCGCAGAGGAGCAGGTCAATCCCCATCTCATTCAGCAGCTTCGTCCAGTATTCGTAAGTCTCGGACGCCACATCAAACGGGTGTTTGAACTTTTCCGTAATCGGCACGTGGCAGAAGGCGATTTTATAGCGCACACCGTCCGCTTCGTATTCGTTTGCCTTGTCTGCAATGAGAGACTCGAGGTATTCGGTTTCGCGGCGGCGGAAGGCTTCAAAGAAAATGGTGCCGCCGTACTCAACGTTCGTATCGTATTTGTCTTCCCCGCAGTCGAGCACAAGTCCCCATAAAGGTCCCTGCCGGAACGAATAGAAGGTCTCACGCCGGCCGTTCCGGAACGCGGTCGGGAAATAGTTCGGGAGAAGCTGCGCCGCGTGACCGCGGGTATCGTGATTGCCGCGGGATCCGATCACCGGACGTTCCCCATGGACGGTCCGTGCGGAAAGCTCAAAGGAGGTGTAGAAATGCTCCACCTTGTCGCTCCACTCGTTGATGTCGCCGTTGAGAAGGAGAATGTCGCAGCCGCCGGTCTGCTCATACGTCGCTACCGGCGCGTCGGTACGCGCATGGGTGTCGGCAAACTGGAACAGGCGGAAGCTGTCGCCGGTAAGGGGATAGAAATGGTAAGTCTTACGAACCTTCTCCTCTCCCTTCGGATAGTAGGGCTTCTTATCGAGGTATTCGACAAATACGACGGTATAATGCCCCGCCCGGTTCAGCTTTTCACCGGGGACAGGGATTTTGTGAACGGTATCGTACATGAGCAGGCCGCATTCCTCGTCGGTAAAGCGCTCGCCGTCGATTTCAATCCAGCCGAGGCCCATCGTGGTGGTAAGAAAAAGAATCTGATAGTCGTTGCCGACCACAAAAACGGACGGGTCAAAGCGGAGTACGCTGTTTTCTTCCATAATAAGCCTCCGTCAGAGTGTGATTTCCATCCCGTCAAAGGCCATGCCATAGCGGTAGGGATGCTCGTTCTGCGCCATTTGATGCAGGTCGCCGTTCCAGCGGGGGCTGACATGGTTGTGAAGCACCCGCCGCACCTTTGCGTTCTGCAAAACCTTTTCGGTAATCGCGGGGGAAAAGTGCGCGGATTCGACGATGATGAGGTCCAGCTCCTGCTCGAACGCTGCCTTCGGAAAATCCACGGACGGATTCCGGAGATCTCCGGTGAACAGAACCTTCTTTCCCTCCGCCTCCACAAGGAACGCGTAGGAAGTACGGCAGTGCTGCGTGCGGATGGCAGTCACTTTGAGAAAACCGTCGTCATAGCACACGCCCTCCGCAAGAACACCGAATTTCAGCGGACGGGGTTCGGTTCCGGCAGCGCGGAGCCATGCGTTCAGCGCGTCAATCTGCTCCTGTTCGGGCAGAAGCAGCGTCGGGTCGGCAGTCTTGAAATACCAATTGATAAGGTCGACAAAAGAAATCAGACCGTTGGTGTGGTCGCCGTGAGGATGCGTGATAAAAATCCCCTTCACGTCTTCAATGGCAATGCCGCGCCGGATGAGGTCCTCAATGGCCTGTGTCCCCATATCGACAAAATAATACCGTCCGGCCACTTCAATCATGGTACAGGAACACCGCCGCGCCGGTTCCGGCACTCCGTGGCTGGTTCCAAGGAACGTAAGTTTCATGGCAATCTCGATTTCCAGTGGGCCAACGGCTGCAAAGACTCATGCTTCGCTGCGCGTCCTCTGGAACTCCTTTCAAAGCAAAATCGATTTTCAAAAAAATTTCTCTGCAAATCCTTATTGTTCCAAAAGTTCTGCAAGCTCGTCGATGGTCCGGTCGAAAACGGTCATGGCGTTTTTCACAACCTCCGGCGAGGTAAGGTCGATGCCGGCGATTTTCAGCTCGTTGATCGGATAGTCCGAACCGCCGGTCGAGAGAAATTCGAGGTACTTCGACGGATCGCCGGTCGTGAGAAGCTCCGAGGCGATGGCAACGGCGGCGGAAAAGCCGGTCGCATACTGGTAGACATAAAATGCGCGGTAGAAGTGCGGAATGTAAGCCCATTCGTATTTCACAACGTCACAGAATTCCGCCGCCGGATAATACTGCTTCACAAGGCTGCTGTACAGTCCGGACAGGCATTCGGCGGTCAGCGGCGTGCCGGAGGCCTCCAGCTCATGCGTCCGCTGCTCAAATTCCGCAAACAGCGTCTGACGGAACACCGTGGTACGGAATCCTTCGAGAAAATGGTTGAGAATATAGGCGCGGCGGCGCGGGTCCGTCTCCACCGAGAGCAGGTATTTCGTCAGCAGTACCTCATTGCAGGTTGACGCCACTTCCGCCACGACCAGATGATAGTCGTGGTTGGCATAGTCCCGCGCTTCGGAGGAAAGGTAAGAGTGCATCGCGTGACCAAGCTCGTGGGCGAGCGTAAACGCGTCGTCAAGGGTGTCGGTATAGTTCAGCAGAACGTAGGGATGAACGCCGTAGACGCCTGCGGAAAACGCGCCGGAATCCTTGCCGGGCGTTTCGTAAACGTCAATCCAGTTTTCGCGGTACGCGCGGTCGATCACCTTCCCATAGGCTTCGCCGAGAGGAGCGACCGCTTTTTTCACCAGCTCGCACGCGTTCTCGTACGGCATCGGATAGTCCACGTCCGCTACCATCGGAGTGTACAGGTCGAACAGGTCGAGCTTCTCCAGCCCAAGCGCCTTTTTGCGGAGGTTCAGGTACTTGTTCATCGAAGGAATGGCGTCGTGAACGGCGGAAATCAGCGCGTCATACACCGCCTCCGGCACGTTGCTTCCGGCGAGGGACGCAGCGCGGGCGGAGGAATAGCCGCGGATGTCCGCCGCCATGTTATCCTTTTTGACGCTGCCGCCGTAGAGTGAAGCAAACGTACCGATGTACTTCCCATAGGTACCGAACATTCCCTCAAACGCTGCTTCCCGCACCCGGCGGTCTTTCGATTCACGGAACATTCCAAACGTGCCGGCCGTCAGCTCGACCTCGTTTCCCTTCTCGTCCGTAATGGACGGGAGTTCCATCTCGACATTCGTGAACATATCATAGGTATCGTGCGGAATTCCGGTGATTTTGGACACCTTTGCAAGAAGCTCCTCGCTTTTTTCGTCAAGCGTATGGCTGCGGAGACGGGTGGCGTCCTCAATGATGTGCGCGTATTTCGTGAGAGGCTCGTACGTCAGGTACTCCGCGAGGGTTTCTTCGGGAATGGCGAGCAGCTCCGGCTCAAAGAACGCAGCGGCAGTGCTGAACCGGACGCCGAGCATGTGTACACGGTCGCTCATGACCTGCGCGGCGGTATCGGCGCCATCTGCGGACTTGGCGAGAAACGCATAGTCCGCGACAAGCTCAAAGGCTTCGGAAAAGCCGTACAGGGTATCATACGCATGGCAAAGGGATTCTGCGGACGCTCCGAGCGTGCCTTTCAGGGCCGTAATCTCCGGCAGCTGCGCTTCACACGCGGCATAGGCCTTCTCCCATGCCTCGGAGTTTGCAAACATATGGGTAAAATCCCACTTCCGCTCCGCGGGAATTTCGTTTCTGGTTCTCATGAGGGGCATTTCCTTTCATGAATATCTTATTTTTTAAATCATCTTATTTTTTAAATCTTCTTCCTGTCTTTTCCAGATAAGCGGAAAGCGGGCCAATCCAGTCGGTCTGGAGAATATCGAAATGGTCGGCACACCAGCCCCAGCCGAATTCCGGGTCGCCGGTCAGAGCGGTATCGTCGGAATGATGGGCGGAGAGGACAGCGCGGTAGTCGTAAACGATGGTATTGACCCAGCAGAGCTTACCGTCGCGGTGCAGCTTTTCACGGTATTCCTCGGAGGCCAGCTCGTCGTCCATGGTTTTGAAAAGAAGCTCGGAACCAATGTAGTTGATGTTCCGGGTCTTCATCGTTTCATGGACGCCGCCGTCCGCGGAAATCACCGGAAGAAACTGGATATCCGGCGCGTAGGCTTCGATGATAGCAAGCTGTTCCTTTTTCGGTGCGCACTTGAGGATAATCTGATCCTTCATGTCGTGTCGTTTGATTTTCCCGATAATTTCCGCAGGATGGTCGCCGAACTTGTCCACGTTGATGTAGCAGCGGCCCTTCAGGTGTTCGAGAACCTCGTCGAGGGTATTCAGTCCGATTTCCGTGGGCGCACCGTCGTAATTGCAGTAGCGCAGCGCGCGAACCTCGGCAGTGCTCATCTGCCCGATGTGGACGTCCTTTCCGATGTGGCGGCGTTCCATTCCCGGATGGAAAATAAACAGCTCGCCGTCTCCGGCCATCGTCACGTCAATTTCCACCATATCGGCGCCCTGAGCCAGCGCAAGGTCGTACGCCGGAATGTTGTTGCACGGAATGTTCCCGCCCCACACGCCGCGGTGCGCGCAAAGAATCACCCGCTCCTTCGCCGTTTCACGAATATCAAATTTCATAATCCGATGACTCCTATGAAAAATATGTTAA
>JBJFGC010000225.1:0-3249 GCA_051892315.1 Eubacteriales bacterium | reverse complement strand
GGCACTCATGCGCAAGTTTACTTTTGAAGAACGGTGTGCAGATGAAAGAGATTCAGGACTGGCTCGGTCACAGCGATTTTTCAACCACTGCGAATACTTATGCACACCTGGATTACTCTTCAAAACTTACTTCCGCCGATGCAATGCTTGACGGACTCGGCTTCGACAAATAGCGAACAGTTCTCTCCAAAATCGGCGTTTTTTGGAGAGAACTAATCTACATCAGTAGAAATTAAGCAGCAACTTCAGAAAAATTCCGTCAAAAGTGCCGAAAATGCATAGAAAAAATCGGCAGTTTTTGCAACTGCCGACGAAATTTTGGCGGAGAGAGAGGGATTCGAACCCTCGTGAGATTGCTCTCAAACTGATTTCGAGTCAGCCCCGTTATGACCACTTCGATATCTCTCCGTATAGTTTACCACCCATCAGAACTCCGGATTTTGGAGAGAACTGATAGAGAGAACTCAGAATGTTATGAAATTGTATGACCTCGAAAAAACGAGGAAATGCGAGAAAATAAGAGGAAAAAGGAGATTGTGAAACGATTCATTCCAAATGAAGACGACGATTTCGAGTCAGCCCCGTTATGACCGCTTCGATACCTCTCCCAAAATGTGATTTTTCAATTACGTTTCTTTTATTATAGCATATCCATACGGATTTTGCAAGGTTTTTTGAGAAAAAATTATCAATAATTTTTATGAAGGATTTGTCGCTGCAACTATAACATATGCAATGAATGGGCCTTATTGGTGCCATAATCAGACAAAGATAAATCCTCCCTGCCGTTTCCCTGCAAATCTTTCCGCGCCGCTTGACGCCTCCAGAGCTTTTGTGTATAATTAGCATATCATCCACTTTATCATAATCCTGCCGGAGGACAGTGCCATGCCTTTCTCACTTTTTTGCCGGACCCCTTCCCGGAAGCAAAAGCTCCGCGACGCCTTTGGACAAGTTCCAAACCGGTCCTATTTTCATGGCGATATGGAATACATCCGCGCCTACTCCGACTTCCGCAGCAACCGGGATCGGGACGATTTTTTCATCGACGATATCACTTGGAACGACCTCGGCATGGACGATGTCTTCAAACGCGTCAACAGCTGTCTTTCCACCTCCGGAGAACAGTACCTCTACTACATGCTCCGCTGTCCGTCGCGGACGAAGAACGGATACGACGAACGCAAAGCCATGATTGACTATATGGGAGAGAATGCCAGCCTTCGTCAGAAACTGCAGCGGATTCTCGACCGTCTCGGCTGTACCCGCCGTGCCGACCTGTGCACCGCTTTTCTGCCGGCGAACCACCGTCCGACGATGCTGTTTGTCTATCTTTTTCTTTTCCTTTTGGTTCCCGCATCCCTTATCACTGTGCTTTTCTCGGAACCGGTCGGCATGGTTTCGCTTCTCTGCGTCCTCGTGGTCAACGCCATTGTTCACGACCAAGGGGTGCGCCGGGTGCGCGACGATTATGACACCGTGAACTACACGGTGGCTATGGTGCTCGCTGCCAGCCGTATCCGGAAGCTGCACGATCCATTTCTGGACGCCGCGCTGACGGAAACGTACGCTTCGCTCGACCGGCTTCGTCCGGTTCTTCGGGCCGGAGGTGTGGCTCGTGTTACCGGACAGGATCTCGGCGAGCTTGTAACCGCTCTGCTTCTGCTTGACCTTCTTTCGTATGAATTTCTGAAAAACAAGCTCGGCCGGAACCATCGGGATATCTTTGCCATTCACGAAGCTCTCGGACGCATCGACGCCGCGATTTCCGCCGCGTCGTATCGGGCCAGCCTTCCTGTTGCCGCAGAACCGGAATTGACGTTTGACCCCTCTGTCCGTCCGTTTTTCCGCGCGGTCCGCATGACGCATCCACTCCTGACGGACGCCATACCGAACGACCTTGCGGCGGAAGGCCCCGTTCTGATTACTGGTTCCAACGCCTCCGGCAAATCTACGTTTTTGAAAACTGCCGCGCTGTGTGCGCTCTTAGCTCAGTCTATCGGTATCTGTACCGCTGCATCCTACCGCGCGTCGGCTTTCCGGATTGCGACATCGATGGCGCTGAGCGACAACCTGTTGGCCGGAGAGAGCTACTACATCGCGGAGACCAAATCCCTGAAACGGATTGTCGACCGCGCAGGGAAGGGGGAGCCTTTGCTTTGCGTAATTGACGAAGTCCTGCGCGGAACCAACACGGTCGAACGTATTGCGGCGTCCAGCGAGGTGCTGCGTTATCTTGCCGGAGAAGGAACGCTTTGTCTGGCCGCGACACACGATATTGAGCTGTGCGACCTTTTGTCTCCGCCGTATACCCTGTATCATTTTGAAGAGCAGGTCGGCGACGGAGAAATGTGCTTCGATTACAAAATCCGTGCGGGGAAGGCCACCTCGCGGAACGCCATCAATTTGCTGAAGCTGCTCGGTTTTGAGGAAAGCATCGTCGCGGGCGCACATGAAAGGGCGAACCGGTACACGGAAACGGGGATATGGAAATGAAGTTTCTGGAATTAAGATAAGGCCGTTACCAGAGGTGCAAAATCGATCGATCATGTAAAGATTGGTCAGTAAATCAAATCTTCCAACCGTTTCCAAGCCAGTGACAGTGCAGATTTTTCCGAAAAAATCTGCACCGTCCTTTTTTGTCTCCTCACAATATTTTTCACCTCCCTGTATAAATCCTCTCGTTCTGGCAAAAATAATGACGACAACCACGCAACGCGCGAAAAACGAAAGGATTCTTACCTTGAATACTACCATCAAAAAACAAAACCGCATCCTCCTCGCTGTCTTAGTCGTCATTCTTGCCGCAGCGGCCATTCTCATCGCCGTGACAGGCAGCGCAAACAAAAAGGAGAAAAATTCCGTCCCGCCCGCCGAAACAGGACGTACCGTCGAGGACAAGGCGGAAACCTCCCTCCCCGCCGAATCGGATGCCGGAAAAACAGCCGCGAAGGAATCGGCCGAAGAACTCACACCGGAAAAGCCTTCTGCGGACGAAAGTCAAAAGACCGGCGACGAAGCCAATAAGGATGCCGCCGACCTCGATGACGAGGATGAAGCAGTCGCCTCCATTCAGAGCGAAGCGCTTCCGAAATTTTCCGTTCCCGTTGACAACTTTGTCGTGAAGGATTACAGCATGGAGGTTCCGGTGTTTTCCTATACCATGAACGACTACCGCACGCATAACGGCATTGATATTGCCTGCTCCGCTGGAACGCCGATTCTTGCAGCCGCCGACGGCTTCGTCTG
>JBJFGC010000224.1:0-3251 GCA_051892315.1 Eubacteriales bacterium | reverse complement strand
GGACAGAAATTCCACGAATCGTGGAAAATGACTTTCGAATGCGGTTATTGACGCAAAGCGCTTTTTCTGATATGCTTTTATCAGACGAAGCGCTTTGTACTTTCATCCAATGTATCGAACGGAGGACAAATTATGGAACTGCACTTTGGGGAACGATTAAGAAAATACCGCCGTGAACGTGATTTAACACAAGAGGAGCTGGCACAGGTGATTGGGATTTCGCCGCAGTCCATCAGCAAATGGGAGCGGAATGACGGATATCCGGACATTACACTGCTCCCGCGGATTGCGAATTATTTTGAAATCACCATCGACACCCTTCTCGGAAATGATCCGTCGAATGATGATACGATCTGGGAGGAATATCGAAGAAAAAGGGATGAGGTCTGGATGGACAATGAAGAACGGCTGAAAGTGGACCTTGCCTACTACCACAATTATCCGAAATCATGTTATGTATACTCATTCGCGCTTGATATTGCCTATACGATCTCTTTGGGAATGCAGGACGAACAGTTAAAGCAGCACCTTCCGCTTTTGAAGGAAGTCTGCGAAAGAACGATCAACGAATGTACGGTTCAGGGAATCCGGGAAGGGATGATCCGCTCCATGTGTACCGTCTGCATCGATGAGGATTTTGAAAAGTGGTACACGATGTGCGTCGATGAATATTCCTCCATCCAAGGTGAAGTACTCGAGGAACGTCTTTGGAGACAGGAAAAAAGAGACGAAAGCCGACTGCGCTACGCTGTGAACAATCTGAATCTTATCCTTCATTTTATGACAAGAGAGACCCGTTCCTGGGGCGGTCGTCCGGAAAGATCGGCGGAACTCAATCAATACCGCATGAAATTTATGGAGTTCTTAGGCGGAGGAACCGTTCCGGAGGCATGGCTGCTGCTGTACGCTCGTTCAGCCCTCGGAAGTGCCTGTGCCTTATTCGGCAGCGGAAAGAAAGAGGAAGGGTACGAGGATCTTGAAAAGGCTCTGGGGATTTTTAAAAAATGGAATTCGATCGCCTGTGACACCGCAATGGATGTCGGCAGTGATGCGTTTTTCGGCGGCGTGAAAATCGTCAAAAACAAGAGAATCTTCCTGCTTCCCGACGGTACGGAAGAATATATGAAGAAAAGCTGGTGGTTCTGGGAGAAGAAAGATGAAATGTATTCCTGCCTGACTCAGACATCCGGCTGGGAATGGTTTGACTGCGTCCGTGAGGAACGGCGATTTAAGGAGTATGTGGAAAAAGCCCGTCTTCTTGCCTGAATGACGGCATAAAATCGGTCGGTCGGAACATCCGAAAAAAGAAACTCGATGGTCCGTCGAGTTTTATGCACGGAATCCGTTATTGTAACAACAGCCGGTTTCTGTTATAATCAGAACAGAAGCCGGCTTACTCTATTACTCTATGTTACAGGAGAAACTTATGTACAATATCGGACAGAAAATCAAAGATCTGCGCAAAAAGCACGACCTGACACAGGAAAAGCTCGCCGACTACCTCGGCGTATCCTATCAGGCCGTGTCCAAGTGGGAAACGGGCGTGAACACCCCCGACCTCTCGCTCATCGGACCGCTGACACGGCTTCTGCACGTCTCGGCGGACGAGCTGCTCGGACTGAACGAACCCGCCGCGGATGCGCGGCGGGAAGAACTTGAAGCGATGTATCAGGAAACGTGGAAGACCGGCGACCTCGAACAGCGCTATCGGGTGTGCCAAACCGCTGTGCAGGAATACCCCGGCGATATGGAATTTCTCGACCGGTTCGCATGGGCAACGGGGATGCGTTCGTTCCAATTCGAGGACAACGAGACCTACCGTGCGGAGCAGAACGAAGCGATCCGCCTGTTCGCACGCGTCATCGAGGACTGCACGGACACGAAAATCCGCAGCACGTCCATCCGCGGCATCGTGCAGTATCTCTCGTTCCGCGAACGTCTGGACGAAGCGAAGCATTACGCCGAACTCTATCCGGACGACCTGCCGTATACGAAGGACGACGTGATGGCGGACTGTCTCACCGGAGACGAAAAAATCGTTCACGAGCAGAAAATGCGGCTGAACGCCATGCACACCCTGCTGAACGAACTGAACTGGTGGGATATCGACTCCTGTCTGGCGATCATCGCGATTCTGAAGGTCCTGTTCCCCGACGAAAACTACCTGTACTACCACGGCTGCCTCTCCTGTGCCAAACGTCAGCTTGCAAAGCTGTACGCGCAAAACGGCGAGTACGACCTGGTTGTACCGATGCTTCGCGAAACGAAAGTCCATGCCAAACTCAATGACGAAATCGAGCAGAACCCTAAAATCTACCGTTTTACCAGCCCCTTCTTTGACCACACGGAATTCAACCCCGAAACCTTCTTTCATACCGGCGATGACTCCAGCCTTTCTGCCTTTTACGAAGTCCTTGAAGACAAAGCCTTCGACCCCCTCCGCGACCGTGAGGATTTTCAGGCCCTTGGTCAGCCATAAGAAAAAAATCCCTTTCCCGGATGAAAAAGTCCGGGAAAGGGTTCGGGGAAACCTTTTTTCATAAAAGGTTTCCCCGAAAGCATTATTTTCTCAGATAAGCAATTGCCGCGTCGGACGCGCTGGCAGCATCGGAGGTGTAGCAGTCAGCGCCGATCTTGTCACAGTAGTCCTGCGTAATCGGAGCGCCGCCGATCATGATGTACACGTTGTCGCGGATGCCCTTTTCCTTGGCAACCTTGACGACGTTTTCCATTTCGCTCATCGTGGTGGTAAGGAGCGCGGAGCAGCAGATGATCTGCGCGTTGTTTGCGATTGCCTGGTCCACGAATTGTTCAGCGGACACGTCTACGCCGAGGTCAACGACGTTGATGCCCTTGCCTTCCAGCATCATCTTTACGAGGTTCTTACCGATGTCGTGGAGGTCGCCCTTCACGGTACCGATGACCGCCGTACCCGCGTCGTTCATTTCCGCGGACGCCATCAGAGGCTTCAGGATCGCCACGCCCGCGTTCATTGCACGTGCCGCGATGAGAACTTCGGGAACGTAAACCTCGTTGTTCTTGAACTTCTCACCGATGTTGCTCATGCCGGGAAGGAGCCCTTCATCCAGGATTTCCTTCGGGGACACACCGTCCGCCACTGCCTGGTTCACAAGCTCCTTTACTGCTTTGGACTTACCGGTTTCGACCATTTTGATCAGTTCGGAAAAATCAGCCATATTCATTCTCCTTTTTCTGAAGATTGATTTTTTCCATTATAGCAATAAAATCCG
>JBJFGC010000223.1:0-3253 GCA_051892315.1 Eubacteriales bacterium | reverse complement strand
TATCGTACATACGGAAATAATTCTGGAAGGTGATGGTCGCAATGGTGCGGTTTTCACGCTGGATTTTGACATGCTCCTTCGCTTCAATTGCCTGATGAAGTCCGTCGGAAAAACGGCGGCCGGGCATAAGGCGGCCGGTGAAGGAGTCAACGATGATGACTTCGTTGTCCTTCACCACGTAATCGGTATCCAGATGCATGGTACCGTGGGCCTTGATCGCCTGATAAATATGGTGCGTGATATCGGCGTTTTCGGGGTCGGAGAAGTTCTGGATGCCGAAATATTTTTCCGCTTTGGCAATCCCGGATTTGGTCAGCGTTGCGCTTCTGGCCTTTTCGTCGACGATATAGTCGGCGTCGATATCGTCATGGTCTTCTTTGGCGTCAAGCTCCTTGATGACGTATTTGGTCAGGGTACGGGTAAAGCGGTCCGCCATATCGTAGAGCATATCCACTTCGTCCCCCTGGCCGGAGATGATAAGCGGTGTTCTCGCTTCGTCGATGAGAATGGAGTCCACTTCGTCGACGATGGCAAAATGATGGCCTCTCTGAACGCGCTGCTCCTTATAAATGACCATATTATCGCGGAGGTAGTCGAAGCCAAACTCATTATTGGTCCCGTAAGTAATATCGCAGCCGTAGGCGCGCTGCTTTTCGGCTTTGTTCTGTCCATGGACCACAAGACCGGTGGAAAGGCCGAGATACTCATGGATACGGCCCATTTCTTCGCAGCCGATGCGTGCGAGGTAATCATTGACGGTGACGATATGCACACCCTTGCCCTCGAGCGCATTGAGGTAAGAGGGGAGAGTTGCGACGATGGTCTTCCCTTCACCGGTTTTCATTTCGGCGATTCGCCCCTGATGCAGAAGGATGCCGCAGAGAATCTGGACATCAAAGGGGCGTTTGCCAAGAATGCGGTCCGCCGCTTCTCTCACGCAGGCATACGCTTCCGGAAGAAGGTCGTCGAGCGTTTCCGTTGAAGCAAGTCGTTTTTTGAAAAGATCGGTCTGCGCACGCATGTCCGCGTCGGACATCGCTTTATACTTTTCCGCAAGCGCATTCACCTTTTTAAGCTGAGGCACAATTTTTTTAATCTGGCGGTCGCTATAGGTTCCGAATACCTTCGTAATAAGACTCATTGTATCTGAAATCGGTCGTAAGACCGAAGCACCTTTCAAAAAATTGATGAATTTTAACCATTGTATTATTATATCAGCATTTCAAAAGAATTTCATCCGCATAAATGTAAATTTATTGATAATTCACAGAGAACGTTGGAGCTTTGTCATAGGTGCAAAGGAACGCCTCCGCTTCTTCCATTGTACCAGAGAATCCATGGCAATGCAAGACACAGCAGAACTTTTCAGAGGAAAATTTACGTTCTGTCTATTGATTTTATGGGGAAAAAGAGGTAAAATAATATAATATTTTATGTTCAGGTGATTTTATGCGACGGAAACTGAAAAAACTGCATCGCTTCAACCGTTTGTATATTGTCGGATTGATGATTGCCCTGCAGTTGTTCTTCATCTTTGCTATCATTCTTGAGTTTACCGAATACTTCCCCATTTATTACGTTCTCATGACCGTACTGGAAATCGGGTTCATGCTGCGGATTATCAATTCCAACCAGAATATGGCGTATAAGCTCGCATGGATTGTGGTCATCCTGCTGTTTCCGGCGTTCGGCGTCGCAGTGTACATCATTTTCTGCGGGAATCGGATTTCGGAGGTCAACCGTGAACGAATGAGCTCGATCACGACCATTACCGAGTCCGCCGCCGACCGGAACGACGACATTCAAATGGCTCTGTCCGAGGAAAACCGGGACGCAGCCAGGCAGGCCGAATACATCCGTAAAACCGCGCTCTGTCCGCCCTATCAGCAGACCGAAACCACCTATTTTGCGTCGGGTGAAGCGATGTTTGAACCCCTGCTGCGCGAGCTTGAAGCCGCCGAGCGATACATTTTTCTCGAATATTTCATCATTGACTACGGGACAATGTGGGATAAAATCCATGACATTCTCGTCCGGAAGGTGGCCGCAGGGGTGGACGTTCGCCTCATTTACGACGACATGGGCTGTATTTCCACGCTGGACAAAAATTTTGCGGCCAAGCTGGAGGCGGAAGGCATCCGGTGCCGCGTGTTCCACAAATTTGTTCCCGTACTGTCCGCGCATCAGAACAACCGCGACCACCGGAAAATCTGCGTCATTGACGGCGTCTGTGCGTTTACCGGCGGCATCAACCTCGCGGATGAGTACATCAATGCCGTGGAACGCTTCGGCTACTGGAAAGACACTGCCGTCATGCTGAAAGGAAGTGCGGCATGGAGCTTTACGGTCATGTTCCTGACGATGTGGGATTATCTGACCATGCAGAAGCGGAAGCCGGATGAATGCTACAGCGAATACCGTCCGGATCCGGAAAAAATCAGCCGTTACAGCGGCGCAGGCTTTGTTCAGCCGTACACGGACAACCCTCTCGACGGCGAGCCGGTCGGCGAGAACGTATACCTCGGCATGATTGCAGCCGCAACCGATTACGTCTGGATCATGACGCCGTACCTCATCATTGACGAGGCGATGGAACAGGCTCTCTGTTATGCGGCAAAGAGCGGTGTCGATGTCCGGATTCTCACCCCCGGTGTGCCGGACAAAAAAATTGTGAACGAAAACACCAAGTCCTATTACCCGAATCTGATTGCGAACGGTGTAAAAATCTACGAGTTTTCTCCCGGTTTTCTACATGCGAAAACCTTTCTCTGTGACGACTGCTATGCGACCGTAGGAAGTGTGAATCTCGACTATCGCAGTCTCTATCTCCACTTTGAATGCGGTGTCTGGATGTACAAGGCCGACTGCATTCCTTCCATCAAGCACGATTTTGAGTTGACCTTCCGTCGTTCCGTTCAGGTTACCGATGAAAAACGTGGTTTGATCCGACGTTTATTCCGGGGAGTTCTGGAGCTGCTTGCACCCTTGATGTAGCGTGAAATTCTCTCGGGTACAAAGCACTGCGGTTTGCGCAGTCACAGCATTAACAATACAATAACGCGAGTTCGCCGGGGAGGGGCTTTCCCGAAAAAGCCCCTTCCCGGCCCCCACCTCAAAAACTTTCAAAAAAGAACAAGGGCAGGATATCGTGCAAATCATGCAAAAAATTTGCACAAACGTTGTCGGTTCCTTCCATTAAAGTTTTTTGAAGGGGGTGCGGGGGAAAGCTTTTGTACACAAAAGTTTCCCCCGC
>JBJFGC010000222.1:0-3269 GCA_051892315.1 Eubacteriales bacterium | reverse complement strand
ATTTCCTTTGCATTCTGAGGACATACCACAAAGCACTGACCGCACAGGATACATTCGTTTCCGATGATATGGGCCTGATTTCCGGAAAAACGAATGGATTTTACCGGACAATGACGGATACATTTATAGCAGTTTTTACAGTTTGATTTTTTTAAAGTAAGGCAGTCTGCCAAACCACTCAGCTCCTTTCAGCGTTCAGAACGTCCACTATTTTTTCCTTCCAGAACTCTTTGAAGTTTTCTTTGGTAATGCCGGTATAAACCTCGTCGTTCACTGTGATGGTCACTCCGACGCGATTGCATTTGCCGGCACAAAAGCTGCCGGTCAGCACAACCTCATCCTCGAGATGGTTCTCCGCCACTGCTTTTTGCAGCAGCTCAATGATTTCCGGAGCACCCTTCAAGTGACAGGAACTGCCGACACAAATCTGAACGATCACCATGGTCATGCCCTCGCCACGACTTCTTTTTCAAAGAAATCCGCCACGGTGTCCGGGCTGACGGAATAAAATTCTTCGTCAATGGTCACGCAAACGCCCTGCTGGCATTTGCCCATGCAGAAGGTACCCGCAAGCTCTACTTTATCGCCGAGCTTTTTTTCCGCGATGAGGTTCTGGAGCTGTTCCACAACGTATCTGGAACCCTTCAGGTGACAGGAACTGCCGATACATACGGTAATTTTCATTGCTTTTTCCTCCAAATTTATTCTTCCTTATAATTTTCTTTGTAGTCTTCGTCCTCTACCCAGGAACGCAGGAATTCGCGCTGCTTTTCGTTGCGGTATACGGACTGCTCCGCCGCCACAAGAGGCATCCAGCGCTGCACATATGGTAATGCGGTATCGCTTTTTTCACAGAAAAGATCCAGATATTTTTTCGCGCCGTCAATATCTCCGCTCAGCCAGAAGCAGAGATAGGTCCGGGCGGCGTCAGCCGAGGCGTTGCCGCGGGTCGCGTGCGCCCAGTCAAGAATATAGGGAACACCGTCGTCGGTAAGGATGATGTTGTCCAGATTGAAGTCACCGTGGCAGAGCTTATCATGCTTCGGCATGGCATCCAGGCGGTTGTACAGGTCATACCGTGTGGTTGCATCAAAATCACTGTGAATGATTTTGCGGCTCATCACATCCTTGAGACGATTCAGCAGAGGACAGGTTTTGGCGTGCATTTCCAACTGCAAATCGACAAAGGCATTCAGGTACTCCCCTTTTTTCTCGTGGTGTTCCTGAATCAGGCGCGCCAGCGTCTTCCCCTTGATATAATCGGAAACAATGGCCCACCTTCCCTCGATTACCGTAACCTCTCTCACCTTCGGAATGTTCAATCCGGTTTCCTCTACCCGTGCCTGATTCAACGCTTCGTTCAGCACGTCCGCTTTGGAATAATTTTCGTCAAACACTTTGAGACATAAGTCTCCGTCATGATATACGGTTTTATTGTTTCTGACTGCTATAATTCGATCCAAGTTCAAGATTCCGTCCTCCCTATCGGTTGAGTTGTCCTTCATGCCGCACATGAGCCTATATCACACGCGACATGCAGTCATGTCATTTTAAGTATAGCACATCCCTTCTTTTTTGTAAAATGCAAAATGTACATACCGGCCATGTCCACTCTGATATAGCCCGCCCGTTTTGTGCCCTCACGGAAAAACCTGACGCTTTGTCCGGCACAGTTCAGAGATAAACAATTTATCCAACTCGGTCAACCGGTAATTTTTCCGGTAAATCATGACGTCCTTGTACAATCTCCGGTTGTCCGAGCAGGCGCGCGCAACAAGGTGATACCGTTCCAGCGTTTTTTCGGGAACCGGCGAAACCCACATGAAGGTTGCCGCATTTTCCGAGAGCAATTCCAAGGCACTCGCCCGTTCATAGACAAAAATCCGCCGGTGCACATCTTCCGGAAGCTCTTCTTTTTTCACTTCCGCAAAAGGCAGAGAGGGGACATAGAAATCCGAATGTGCAATTTCAATGTAGTCGCGCAGATCCGTGTGATCAATCTGCTCTTTTTTAGCCAGCGGACAGTTCTCGCTCATCAACACTACCAGCTGAAAATCCATCACCAGCTCATAATTCAGATCCTTTTCCTCCAGCATGGTTTTGTAATAGCGGTCATAGGCCACCGCATAGCGAAGAATGCCGAGCTTAAAATCATCCTGGAGAAGATTCTGAACCGTACGCATCGCGTTGGTTTCCTCGTACAGCACCTCCGTATCCTCGATGTCGTCGAGAACGGATGTGAAATTCGAAAAAGCCTCCGCGATATAATCGGCACGCGGCACGGAAACGGAAAAACGCTTTTTATGGACGTTGTTCCGGAAGACCTCATCCAGCTCGTCCACCTGCTTCAGGATAGCCTTGGCATACCGCAGAAAGACTTCCCCATCCGCGGTCACCTCCATCCCCTTGGAGGAACGCTCAAAAATCGAAACGCCGAGTGAAGCTTCCAGTTCCTTGATGGCACGGCTGAGGTTGGGCTGTCCGAGATACAGCTTTTCCGCTGCTTTATTGATAGAGCCGCAGGCCGCGACCTCCACCGCGTATTTTAAATAAAGTAAATTCATGTTCCAAAAAGTGTTCCCCGGACCTCACCGGGTGAGGATGAAACCAAAACGGCTTACAGGACATGGGAATGTAAGCCGTTTATCGTTCTCCAAAAAATCAGTCGTCGCAGTTCTCCCAGTTATGGTAAATATTCTGGACGTCGTCATTGTCTTCGAGATGCTCAATGAGAAGATTCATATTCTTGATGGCATCTTCATCTTCCAGCGTAACATAGGTCTGCGGAATCTTATCTTCCTCCGCGGATTCGACTTTGTAGCCGAGTTTTTCGAGCGCTTCGCGAATGGCGTAAACGTCGTCCGGCTCCGTAATAATTTCAAAGCTTTCCTCATCGGAGGCGAAATCTTCTGCGCCGGCTTCGAGTGCGGCCTCCATCAGAGCGTCCTCGTCCACGTCCTCGTTGTCTTCCCGCAAAAGAATAATCACGCCCTTATCGTCAAACATATACGATACACATCCGGACGCGCCGAGATTTCCGCCGTATTTGTCAAAATAATGACGGACGTCGGAAGCGGTGCGGTTTCTGCTGTCGGTCGCCGTCTCAACAATGACGGCAACGCCGGAAGGACCATAGCCTTCGTAAACAATTTCCTCGTACTGAACGGAATCCGCGCCCATTGCCTTCTTGATCGCGCGTTCGATGTTGTCGTTCGGCACGTTGTTGGCCTTCGCCTTGGCGATCAGGTCACGGAGCTTACCGTTCGAAT